>JBEIPX010000319.1:0-4229 GCA_040376815.1 Bradyrhizobiaceae bacterium | reverse complement strand
GAAAGCGGGCTTGTTCAACACCCTCGCAGCGTCTGCGTTCACGCGTCACTCCCGTTGTCGCGGCGCTTTGCGCCTGTTCGTTTTCTTGTTCTTTTTATTGCTTCTCGTGGGCTTATCCGCTCTGCGGAATTGAACCCGATTTGATGCCGAGTTTTCTGAAATGGCAACCGCTGTCACCAGCGGTCGTCCCGGCCAGGTGCGTTTTGCGCACGCGCGCCGGGACCTATACGCCGTGTCACCAACCCATTGTGCAGCGACAGGTCTTGTTATCTTCGCGATGGAGGCTATGGGTCCCTGCTTTCGCAGGGACGACAAGCTGTTAGCGTGGCGCCATGCGGATCGCGCCGTCGAGGCGGATCGTTTCGCCGTTGAGCATCGGGTTCTCGACGATCGCGACAGCGAGGTTGGCGTATTCCGACGGATCGCCGAGGCGGGCCGGATGCGGCACCTGCGCGCCGAGGCTCTTGCGGGCTTCTTCCGACAGTCCCATCAGCAGCGGGGTCAGGAACAGGCCCGGCGCGATGGTCATGACGCGGATGTTCATCGAAGCGAGGTCGCGCGCGACCGGCAGCGTCAGGCCGACGATGCCGCCCTTCGACGCTGAGTAAGCGGCCTGGCCGATTTGGCCGTCGAACGCCGCGACGCTCGCGGTGTTGATGCAGACGCCGCGCTCTTCGCCGATCGTCGGCGCGGTCTGCATACGCTCGGCAACGAGACGGATGCAGTTGAAAGTGCCGATCAGGTTGACGTTGATGATGCGCGTGAAGTGATCGAGCGGATATGCGCCGTTCTTGCTGACGGTCTTCACCGCACCGCCGATGCCGGCGCAGTTGACCAGCACGCGCACGACGCCGTGGGCGGCTTCCGCCTTGGCGATAGCTTCCTTCACCGGCGCTTCCTGCGCCACGTCGCCGACGCAGGCGACGCCCTTGATCTCGCGAGCGACTTCCTCGGCCTTGTCCTTCTGCATGTCGAGCACGGCAACCTTCGCGCCCTTCGCGGCCATGGCGCGCGCAGTCGCGGCCCCGAGACCCGAACCGCCGCCGGTGATGAGTACGGAAACATCTTTAAGCTGCATGGAACTCCCCTTGGTTTGCAGTTTCTGTTCGCGGCGCGATTACGCCTTGATGGATTTGGTAGATGCCGGCTTGAGCATACCGCCGAGCACCATGGCGGTCATGTGATCGATGTAGCGGCGGCGGACGTCGTCGGTGACTTCACCGGCGCCGGTCGCGCGCGAGATCGCGTTACGGCCATGGAATAGATGATCGCACGAGCCGATCAGGCTCGTGTAAAACAGGACCGGGTCGACTTTGCGAAATTCGCCGGACGCGATGCCCTCTTCCAGCAAGCGGCGCTGAAAGTCGAACAGCGGCTTGATGAAGAAACGCGAGACTTCGTTCGCCGACTTCGTGTCGCTTTCGTGCAGCAACAGATGGATCAGCCGGTTCAGGTACGGAAACCGGTAGTAGGCGTTGATAATGCCAGCGATGTGGAGCTTGAGCTTCTCCGTCGCCGAGATCGGCTGCGCCAGCAGATATTCGAGATTGACCACCTCGGCCTCCGCGTCGCGCGCGAGCAGCGCCAGCAGCAGGCCTTCCTTGTTGCCGAAGTGGTATTTCACCAGCGCCGCGTTGACGCCGGACTTCTGCGCGAGATCGCTCAATGAAATCTCAAGCGAATTCCGCTCGATCATCAGTTCGCTGGCCGCGACCAGAAGTTTCTCGGCGGTCGGGTTGCGCGCCGGAACCGTCCGCCGCGACAGGCCGGAATTCGCTCGCTGGTTGGGACTTGCACGCATGAAGGGCACTCTGTGGTGGAGGTTACTAACCTCATCGCCACGTCCGGCTCAAGAGTTAATTGAGTGATTGACTAAGTGCGCAGCCGCCACTTAAATCCCGCGCAATAAAACTCAGAACCTCGGGAGAGCCCTCATGGCCGAAGCCTATATCGTCGCCGCTGCACGCACCGCCGGAGGCCGCAAGGGCGGCCGGCTCAGTGGATGGCATCCGGTCGATCTTGCCGCCTCCGTGCTGGATTCGCTGGTCGATCGCTCCGGCGTCGATCCTGCGCAGATCGAAGACGTCATCATGGGCTGCGTCATGCAGGCCGGCGAGCAGTCGAACAACGTCGCGCGCAACGCAGTGATGGCCTCGAAGCTGCCGGAGCATGTGCCGGGGACCTCGATCGACCGTCAGTGCGGCTCGTCGCAGCAGGCGCTGCACTTCGCGGCGCAGGCGGTGATGTCGGGCACCATGGATGTCGTGATCGCCGCTGGCGTCGAGGGCATGACCCGCGTGCCGATGGGCCTCGCCTCCACGCTTCCGGCGAAGAACGGCTTCGGCCACTACAAGAGCCCGCAGCTCGAAGAGAAGTACCCGAACATCCAGTTCAGCCAGTTCACCGGCGCCGAAATGATGGCGCAGAAGTACGGGCTCGATAAGGAAGCGCTCGATCGGTACTCCTACGAGAGCCATCAGCGCGCGATCGCTGCGACCCAGGCCGGCAAGTTCAAGGAAGAGATCGTTCCGCTCAAGATCACCCGCGCCGACGGCACGACCGACACGCACACCATCGACGAAGGCATCCGCTTCGACGTCACGCTCGACGGCATCCGCGGCGTCAAGCTGATCAACGAAAACGGCGGCCGCCTCACCGCGGCCAGCGCCAGCCAGATCTGCGACGGCGCCTCGGGTGTGCTGGTCGTCAACGAGAAGGGCCTGAAGCAGCTCGGCGTCAAGCCGCTGGCACGTATCCATCACATGACCATGATGGGCCACGATCCGGTGATCATGCTGGAAGCCCCGCTCCCCGCCACCGAGCGCGCGCTGAAGAAAGCCGGCATGACGATCGACGACATCGATCTGTTCGAGGTCAACGAAGCCTTCGCGTCGGTGCCGACCGCATGGCTCAAGACCACCGGCGCCGATCCGTCGAAGCTGAACGTCAACGGTGGCGCGATTGCGCTCGGCCATCCGCTCGGCGGCTCCGGCACCAAGCTGATGACGACCCTCGTCTACGCGCTCAAGAACAACAACAAGCGCTATGGACTGCAGACCATGTGCGAAGGCGGTGGCATGGCCAACGTCACCATCATCGAGCGGCTCTAAGCCACATCGTCATTGCGAGCGAAGCGAAGCAATCCAGCCACTTACCGAGAACTGGATTGCTTCGTCGCGCAACTGCGCTCCTCGCAATGACGGAATTCATTCGAGGAACTGCCCCTATGTCGCATCCGGTCCACCACGCGAAATCCACGCCGAACAAGATCGCCTATGTGATGGCGCGTTCGGGCGACAAGGTCACTTATCGCGAGCTCAACGAGCGATCGAACCAGGCAGCGCAGTTGTTTCGCTCCCTCGGCTTGAAGCAGGGCGATCACATCGCGCTCTTGATGGAGAACTGCATCGACTTCATGGTGGTGTGCTGGGCGGCGCAGCGCGCGGGCCTCTACTACACGGCGATCAGCCGCTATCTCACCGCCGACGAGATCGCCTATATCGTGAGCGACTGCGGTGCGAAGCTTGTGATCGGCACGCCGAAGACGGCGGACGCGCTTGGCTCACTCGCGGCCAAGGCAAACGGCAAGCCCGCCTACTATGTGACCGGCAACGAAACGATTCCGCACTTCAAATCATGGGACCAGGCTATCGCTCCGCAACCGAAGACGCCGATCGCCGACGAAATCGCCGGTTACGACATGCTCTACTCGTCCGGCACCACCGGCCGCCCGAAGGGCATCAAGCGCGAATCCGAGAACAAAGCGATCGACGTTCCAAACCCGTTCCTGCAACTGCTCTGTCAGAAGATGTGCGGCATGACCAGCGAGAGCATCTATCTCTCGCCGGCGCCGCTCTATCACGCGGCTCCGCTGCGCTTCAACATGATGGTCGGCACGCTCGGCGGCACCTCGGTGATCATGGAGTCGTTCGACGCCGAGGAATTCCTCAAACTCGTCGAGCAACACAAGGTCACGCAAACGCAACTCGTGCCGACCATGTTCGTGCGCATGCTGAAGCTGCCGGATGATGTGCGTGCGAAGTACAATGTCTCGACGATCAAGGGCGCGATCCATGCCGCCGCCCCCTGCCCAGTCGACGTCAAGGCGAAGATGATCGAATGGTGGGGACCGATCCTGATCGAGTACTACGCGGGCTCGGAAGGCAACGGCGTCACCGTCTCGGACTCGCATCAGTGGCTCAGCCACCGCGGCACCGTCGGCCGCGCGG
>JBEIPX010000543.1:0-2065 GCA_040376815.1 Bradyrhizobiaceae bacterium | reverse complement strand
GCGCTGATCAAGCGCGGCACGATCGTCATCTCGGGCGGCGGCGGCGGCATGCCGGTGGTTCGCGACGAGCGGGGCGTGCGAACCGGTGTTCCGGCCGTGATCGACAAGGATCTCACTTCAGCGCACATCGCCAATGTGCTCTGCATCGAGGAGCTGCTGATCCTCACCGCCGTGCCGCGGGTCGCAGTCAACTTCGGCAAGCCAAACCAGAAGGAACTGGAGCAGGTCACGCTGGAAGAGATCAAGGCCTACCATCGCGAAGGGCATTTCCCGCCCGGCAGCATGGGGCCGAAGGTCGATGCCGCGATCCGCTTCCTCGAAGGCGGCGGCAAGCGCGCGATCATCAGCCATCTCAATTGTGCGATGGCAGCGCTGCGCGGCGAGACCGGCACGCACATCGTTCGCTAACTCACGCGGCCTCCCATGCCCGTGTTGTCCCTCGCATCGGTACAGCCGATGCGGGGGATTTTTTATGCCGGCGTTAGCTGGCGTTTGCGGGCTTCGCGGCGTCCGCGCGGGGATCGGTCAAGCGGCGCACCAGCACGTAGAAAATCGGCGTGAAGATCAGGCCGAATACGGTGACGCCGATCATGCCGAAGAAGACGGCAACGCCGACCGCCTGCCGCATCTCCGAACCGGCGCCGGAGGAGATGACGAGCGGCAACACGCCGAGGATGAAAGCGAACGACGTCATCAGGATCGGGCGCAGCCGCAGCCGGCAGGCTTCGGTGATCGCCTCCATCCGCTCGCGGCCTTGTAGTTCCATTTCGCGCGCGAACTCCACGATCAGGATCGCGTTCTTGGCGGCGAGACCGACCAGCACCACGAAGCCAATTTGGGTCAGCACGTTGACGTCCTGGCCCATGATGCGCACGCCGAGCGTGGCCGCGAACAGGCACATCGGCACGATCAGGATGACGGCGAACGGCAACGTCCAGCTTCCGTACTGCGCAGCGAGCACGAGATAGACGAACAGCACGCAGATCGGGAAAATCAGAAGGCCAGCGCTGCCGCCGGTCGCCTGCTGGTACGACAGGTCGGTCCATTCGAAATTAATGCCGTTCGGCAGCGTCTCGGATGCGAGGCGCTGCATGGTGTCGAGCGCGGTCGCCGAGCTGACGCCGGGCAGGGTGTCGCCCTGAACTTCGGTCGCCGGATAGAGATTGTAGCGCGGTACGCGGTCGGGGCCGGCGACGTCCTTGAAGTCGACGACGCTGCCGATCATCACCATCTCGCCGGCGCTGTTGCGCGTACGCAGCCGCGCGAGGTCGGCCGGGTCCTTGCGGAACGGCAGATCGGCTTGCGCGGTGACGCGATAGGTACGGCCGAGGATGTTGAAGTCGTTGACGTAGGACGATCCGAAGTAGGTCGCGATCGTGCTGTTGACGTTGTCGATCGGCACGCCGAGCTTCTGCGCCTTGATGCGATCGATCTCGACGAACACCTGCGGTGTGTCGGCCGAGTAGGGCGAGAACACCGACGTCAGGCCCGGCGCGCGCCGCGCCGCATTGACGAGGTCGTTGGTCGCGGCTGCGAGAATCTCCGGGCCGCGGCCCTGCCGGTCCTGCACGCGCATCGTGAAGCCGCCGCCCGTGCCGATGCCGGGAACGGCCGGCGGCGGAATCACGAAGATGATCGCGTCCTCGATCGTCGACAGGCGCTTGCGCAGTTCGGCCGTGATCGACGCCGTGGTATGGCCGCTCTTGGCGCGCTCTTCCGCCGGTGCGAACACCGGAAACAGGGCTGCCGCGCTGCTTGAGAGCGTGCGCGTCGCGCCGGAGAATCCGGCGAACGCGGGCACCGCGACCACGCCGGGGATGTCGAGCGCGATCTTCTCGATCTTTTGCACGACCTCGGTGGTGCGGTTGAGCGACGAGGCGCCGGGCAACTGGACGGCGACGATGACGTAACCGCGATCCTGCGCGGGGATGAAGCCCTGCGGCGTCGTGTAGAGCAGCCAGCCGGCGGCGCCGATCAGCAGCACATAGAGCAAGCTCATAAGCACGCCATGATGGATCACGAACGTCGCCGCGCGGCCGTAGCTATGGGCGAGCCTGTCGAAGCT
>JBEIPX010000083.1:0-9487 GCA_040376815.1 Bradyrhizobiaceae bacterium | reverse complement strand
GCTGTCGCGCGGCGAAATCGGCGAGCGACAGCGCGTGCCGCCAGGCAAGATGTGCGACAAGACAGCCGACGATCAATCCAGCAAAGGCTACCGGCCTGTCGACGACGCGCAGCAAGAAGAAGCCGAGGCAGATGGCATAGAATACAAGTTCGGTTTCGAGCGTCCAGTAGACGCCATTGATGAACGGCTCGCCGAACATGCGCGGCATCATCGACAAATTGGCCAGGGTGGCGGAGAGGGGGGCTGGCTCCCGCAGAACCCACAGCGACAGCGCGGTCGCGAAGACCGATACCCAGAACAACGGATAGAGCCGGAAGAAGCGGCGGATCAGAAAGCGCCGCGCACCTTCGCCGCGCGGACCGCTCAGGCTTGCAGGAATAACGAAGCCGCTGATGGCGAAAAACAACACGACGCCGGCGCGGCCGATATCCAGCAGATTGAAAACAGCTCCTGAGACGCTCGAGCGGGCAGCTTGAACAGGCAGATAGGGTTCAAGCACCATGACGCTGTGCAGCCACAGCACGAGCAGTGCCGCAATCGCTCGCAGTGCGTCGATATGGCCGTACCTGTCGTTGCTTGCGCTACGCATGGCTCAGCTGAAGGCACGACGAGCAGGCGGTCAAGCGCGGACGCGCACGTAGCTGCCCGGAGCGTCCTCGATCGGCGGCAATACACCGCCGCCCGGTTCTCGCGCGCCGGTTTCTTCGGGGTCGATCTGACCGAGCCACGCGCGCCAGTCCGGCCACCACGAGCCTTTGGTTTCCTGCGCGCCGGGCAGCCAGTCCTTCAGCGTGTAAGGATGGTGCCCGTTTGCGTAGGTCCAGTACTGATACTTGTTGGCCGCAGGCGGATTGACGACGCCGGCGATGTGGCCGGAGCCCGCGAGAACATATCGGACCGGACCACCGAAGAATTGCGAGCCGTACAGCACCGACTCGGCGGGAGCGATGTGATCCTCGCGCGTGGCAAGATTGTAGACCGGCACCTTTACCTTCGAGAGGTCGAGCGCGGTGTTGTCGATCACCATGCTGCCCTTGGTGAGGCGGTTTTCCAGATAGCAATTGCGCAGATAATATGAGTGGTTCGCGGCCGGCATCCGCGTCGCATCCGAATTCCAGTGCAGCAGATCGAATGCTTTCGGCGCGTCGCCCTTGAGGTAATTGCTCACGACATACGACCAGATCAGGTCGTTCGAGCGCAGCATGTTGAAGGCCATCGCCATCTTGCTGCCTTCGAGTACGCCGGCCGTTTTCATCTCGCGCTCGAGTGCTGAAATCTGGTTCTCGTCGACGAACACAAGGAGATCGCCGGCATGGGTGAAGTCGACCTGGGCCGCGAGGAACGTCGCGGACGACACGCGCACCTGGCGCGTTTCTGCAAGCCACGCGAGCGTCGTCGCGAGCAGGGTGCCGCCGACGCAATAGCCCATGGTGTGGACCTTCATCTCGCCGGTGGCGCGCTCGATCGCATCCATTGCCGCGAGCGGCCCGAGCTTCATGTAGTCCTCGAACGTCTTGTCGCCGAGCGACTTGTCCGGATTGACCCAGGAAATCACGAACACGGTGACACCTTGATCGACGGCCCACTTGACCATCGACTTCTCCGCCTTGAGATCGAGGATGTAGAACTTGTTGATCCACGGCGGCACGATCAGGAGCGGCGTGCGCAGCACCTTCTCCGTGCTCGGCGTGTACTGGATCAGCTGCATGATCTCGTTCTGGTAGATCACCTTGCCCGGCGTCGTCGCCATCTGCTCGCCGACCACCATGTTGGCCGGGTCCGACTGACGGATGCGCAGGCTGCCGCGTCCGGCCTCGATATCCTCGGCCAGCATTTGCATGCCGCGCACGAGGTTCTCGCCGTTCGAGGTGAGCGTCTTGCGCATCACTTCCGGATTGGTGAGAACGAAGTTCGAAGGCGACAGCGCGTTGCCGATCTGCTGCACGTAGAACTCGGCTTTCTTGCGCGTGTGCGGATCGAGCCCGTCGGCATTCTTGACGAGATCGTTCGCCCACTGCGTGCCGAGCAGGTAGGCCTGCATGACGAAGTCGTAAAACTGGTTCGTCTTCCAGTCCGGGTCCTGGAAGCGCTTGTCGCGCGGGGCGGGCGCGATCACCGGCTCGGCAGTTTCGCCGCGCATCCGCTTGGCCGAGACCTCCATGAGATCGGCGTAGGCCTTGCTGACTTTGGCTTGCAGCTCGGAGGCACGGGTCTGATCGGAGAGCCAGTAGCTGGCGACGCTGGAGAACGTCCGCACCACCTCGGTCAATTCGCTCGGCGGCTCGCCCGGGGCTGCGTTGTTTTCGCGGCCCTTCAGAAAACTCGCCAGCGCGGCACCGCTGTTCTCCATCGCTTTGGAGATGTTCTTGGCGAACGCCTCCGGATCAAAGCGCGGGGGCTGCGGGGCGGATGACGGATCGGACGAGATGTCACTCATGGCCGGATACTACGGTTTCTTGTTCGGGTTCAGTATGACGCAATCCTACAAGGCAGGAATGATGCCATAGTTCAAACGTTTACGGCGATTTCTGTGTGCTGCGCTGCGGCGAGCTTCTTGCTTTGGTCATATTGGCGATCTAGACCGCGTCCGTTGCGGAAAAATCGGGATGGTATGTGACCTCTTAAACATTTCACGCCAGATTGATTCCATGCTGGATTGCCTCGGCTTCCGGCGTTTGGCCGATCAGCGGCCTCAAGAAAGTGCACAGTGATCAAGACCGCGTCAGGCGCTTTGAAGACGGAACGGGCAGCGCGCCTGCGGCGAGTTGCCGCCATCGTTCTGTTGGGCGGCGCCTTCGGCGGCTGCTCGCTGCCGATTGCGGATTTGCCGGCAATCGGTGTCCCATCGAATGCTCCCGCCCGTCCGCAGACTGTGGGTGCCTATCCCGCGGTCCATGATGTGCCGGCCCCCCGCGAGCAGGCGGTTCTGGAGCCCGATGAGCGTGCCCGGATCGAGAAAGAGCTGATTGCAGCCCGTGATCGGCAGGCCCGAGCCGCTGGCGCGGCAGACTCAAGCGACGCGCCAAAGGGCGCAAAGAAGAAAACCCCACAAGCCAACTGATTTTTCTGGACCTTTTTGCCGCCTTTCTGGCTGGTACGGGGAGGTCCCCGTGCTAGAAATAGGCCTCGATTCAAGCGCAAAAGCCGTCCTATCGCCGGTTCCGGAGCCTGGACCTATGGAAGAATTCTACCGCATTCGCCGTCTGCCGCCCTACGTGTTCGAGCAAGTCAATCGAGCGAAGGCCGCAGCCCGCAATGCCGGCGCGGACATCATCGATATGGGCATGGGCAATCCTGACCTGCCGACGCCCCCGCACGTCATCGAGAAGTTGAAGGAAACCCTCGGCAAGCCGCGCACCGACCGCTATTCGGCATCCAAGGGCATCAACGGGCTGCGCAAGGCGCAGGCCGGTTACTACGCTCGCCGCTTTGGGGTGAAGCTCAATCCCGACACGCAAATTGTCGCGACGCTCGGCTCCAAGGAAGGTTTTGCCAACGTGGCGCAGGCGATCACGGCGCCCGGCGATGTCGTGCTGGTGCCGAACCCGAGTTACCCGATTCACGCCTTCGGCTTTCTGATGGCGGGCGGCGTGATCCGCTCGGTGCCGGCGGAGCCGACGCCGGAACTGTTCGGTGCGTTGGAGCGCGCGATCATTCACTCCATCCCGAAGCCGATCGCGATGATCTGCTGCTATCCGTCGAACCCGACCGCCTATGTGGCGACACTCGATTTCTACAAGGACCTCGTGGCATTCGCGAAGAAGCACGAGATTTTCATTCTGTCGGATCTGGCTTACGCCGAACTCTACTTCAACGACGATCCGCCGCCATCGGTCTTGCAGGTGCCGGGCGCGATCGACGTCACCGTCGAGTTCACCTCGATGTCGAAGACGTTTTCGATGGCCGGCTGGCGCATGGGTTTCGCGGTCGGCAACGAGCGCATCATCGCAGCCCTGACTCGTGTGAAATCGTATCTCGATTACGGTGCTTTCACGCCGGTGCAGGTGGCGGCGACGGCCGCGCTGAACGGCCCCGACGATTGCATCCGCGAAGTGCGCGAAATCTACAAGAAGCGCCGCGACACGCTGGTCGAAGCGTTCGGGCGCGCCGGCTGGGATATTCCGCCGCCGGCCGCCTCAATGTTCGCCTGGGCGCCGTTGCCCGAAAAATTCCGTGAAGTCGGCAGCATGGCGTTTGCGACCTTGATGGTGGAGAAATCCGGTGTCGTTGTCTCGCCCGGCGTTGCGTTCGGCGAGCACGGCGAAGGCTATGTCCGCATCGCCATGGTGGAAAACGAGCAGCGCATCCGGCAGGCTGCGCGAAACATGCGCCGCTTCCTTGAAAGCGGCATTGAAACGTTGCACAACGTGGTTCCTCTCGCCAACCGGCGATAACTTCATCAGGCGTCGTGAATTATGGTCGCTCCCCTCAAGGTGGGCATTGCGGGGCTCGGCACCGTGGGTGCCGAAGTCGTCCGTCTTATTGAAGAACAGAGCCGCGTGTTGTCGGCCCGCAGCGGCCGTAGCATCAAAGTCGTCGCGGTCACCGCGCGTTCGAAAACGAAGAAGCGTGGCGTCAACCTGCGTGGGATCGAATGGGCGAAGTCGCCGCTTGCGCTCGCCAACGACCCGAATGTGCATTGCTTCGTCGAATTGATGGGCGGTGCAGGCGATCCGGCACTCTCCGCGATCGAGGCCGCGTTGAAGTCCGGCAAGTCGGTCGTCACCGCGAACAAGGCGCTGATCGCCAAGCACGGCAGCAAGCTTGCGGCGCTCGCCGAAAAACACGGCGGAGCCCTGAACTACGAGGCGGCCGTTGGCGCTGCCATCCCCGTGATCAAGACGCTGCGCGAAGGTCTCGCGGGCACCACGATCAACCGTGTCTACGGCATTCTCAATGGCACCTGTAACTACATCCTGACCCGGATGGAGGAGGAGGGGCTGTCGTTCGCCGAGTGCCTGAAGGACGCACAGCGGCTGGGCTATGCCGAGGCCAATCCGTCGTTCGACGTGGATGGTCACGACACCGCGCAGAAGCTCGCGATCCTCGCCAGCCTCGCATTCGGCACCAGGGTCGCGCAGTCGTCGGTCTTTGTCGAAGGTATTTCGTCGATCGCGCCGGCCGATCTGCGCGCGGCGCAGGACCTCGGCTATCGCGTCAAATTGCTTGGCGTTGCGGTCCGCACGGCGTCCGGGATCGAACAGCGCGTACATCCGACCATGGTGCCGCGCACGTCGTCGATTGCGCAGGTGATGGGTGTCACCAACGCGGTGACGATCGATGGCGAAGGTATTCCGCCGCTGACCCTGGTGGGACCCGGAGCCGGTGGCGCCGCGACCGCGTCCGCCGTCATTGCCGACATCGCTGATGTCGCACGCGGCCTGCGCGCCAAGCCGTTCGGCCGTCCGGTCGCAAAGCTGCGTACCATCAAGAAGGCACCGATGGAGCGTCATGAGGGCGGCTATTACATTCGCCTGATGGCGCGCGATCTCGCCGGCACCGCCGCGACCATCGCGACGCGGCTGGCCGAGCAGAAGATTTCGATCGAGTCGATCGTGCAGCGTCACCCGAACGGATCGATCGATCCTCCGGGCGCGCGCGGCAAGTCGGCGCCGGTGCCGGTGATCCTGATCACCTATGCAACGAGCGAAGATGCGGTGCGGCGTGCGCTGGCGGCCGTGCAGGCCGACAAGGTGATCACCGGCCGGCCGCAAGTGATCCGGATCGAGAAGAACTAGAATCAAATCCGCGCTTTCGGCGCGGGTGATGTGGATGTGAGGAGTTCCGCGAATGTCCGTCATTTCAGTCCCGCCGCAGCAGTTGCTCGAACGCATCCTCACGCTCGAGCTGGTGCGCGTGACCGAGCGGGCTGCCGTCTCCGCCGCGCGTCTGCGCGGCCATGGCGCCGAGAAAGCGGCCGACCAGGCTGCGGTCGACGCGATGCGCCGCGAACTGAACAAGCTGCCGATCGAAGGGACGATCGTGATCGGTGAAGGCGAGCGTGACGAAGCGCCGATGCTCTTCATCGGCGAGAAGGTCGGTATCCAGGCCGGTCCCAAGGTCGATATCGCCGTCGACCCGCTGGAAGGCACGACGCTGTGCGCCAAGGACATGCCGGGCGCGATTGCGACCATGGCGATGGCGGAGGGCGGCACGCTCCTGAATGCGCCGGACGTCTATATGCAGAAGCTCGCCATCGGTCCGGGTTATCCGAAGAATGTCGTCGATATCGATGCGCCGCCGGCCGACAACATCAGACGTCTTGCGCGCGCCAAGGACGTGCACCCGTCGGCGATCACGGCGCTGGTGCTCGATCGCCCTCGTCATGCCGATATCATTGCTGCCGTTCGCTCGACCGGCGCCGCAGTGCGCCTGATCACCGACGGTGACGTCGCGGGCGTCATTCACACTGCCGATCCGGAGAATACCGGCGTCGATATCTACCTCGGCACCGGCGGTGCGCCGGAAGGCGTGCTGGCAGCCGCAGCGCTGCGCTGTATCGGCGGCCAGATGCAAACCCGCCTCATTCTCGATACGGCCGAGAAGCGCGAACGCGCGGCAAAGATGGGCATCACCGATCCGAACATGATTTACGGGATCGAGGATCTTGCGAAGGGCGACTGCCTGTTTGCCGCGACCGGCGTGACCGACGGTTCTCTGCTGTCTGGCGTCAAGTTCCGCAAGAACGTGATCGAAACGGAAACCGTCGTGATGCGCTCGATTACCGGCACGGTGCGCTACATCAAGGCCGAGCATCGTCAGCTCGAAAAATTCCACCTCGATTGAGCCGCGCCATGGGTGAGGTCGTCGTCCGCCCGTTGCAGCCGCTCGATCGTGCGCAATGGGCGCCGCTATGGGACGGCTATCTCACGTTTTACAAGACGGCGCTGCCGCAACGGATCAGCGACATCACCTTCGCCCGTTTCTTCGATCCGCTTGAGCCGATGCATGCTCTCGTCGCCGAAGAGGACGGCAAGCTGGTAGGTCTTGCGCATTACATGCTGCACCGATCGACCTGGGCGGAGCACTGCTACTGCTATCTCGAAGACCTGTTCGTCGATCCGAATATACGCGGCAAGGGTGCCGGCCGCGCGCTGATCGCCGGCGTGACGGAGGCGGCCCGTGCGGCCAAGGCGACGCGGGTGTATTGGCTGACGCACAATACAAATGCGCAGGCGCGATTGCTTTACGACAAGATGGCGGAGAACGCCGGATTCATCCACTACCGGATCAAGCTCTAGAGCATGATCCGGAAAAGTGTGAAGCGGTTTTCCGAAAAGATCATGTTCCAAATAGATTGAAACGAGGACGCTAATGCCGAACACCGATGTATCTCGTGTCAAGGCGCTGGTGTTCGATGTGTTCGGCACGGTCGTTGACTGGCGCACGAGCCTCATCACCGAATTGAGCTGGTGGGGCGACCAGCGCGCCATCAAGGCGGACTGGACCGGCTTTGTCGATGCGTGGCGGGCCGCCTACATGCCGGCGATGGACGACGTGCGCAAGCATCCTGAGCGCGGCTACGTCATCCTCGATGACCTGCATCGCCGCACGCTCGACCGGCTGATCGAGCAGTTCAAGATCGGGAACCTGAACGAAGCCGATCGCGATCACATCAATCGCGGCTGGCATCGCCTCAAGCCGTGGGCGGACGGGGTATCCGGCCTGACGCGGCTGAAGACGAAGTTCGTTATCGCGCCGCTCTCGAACGGCAATGTTGCGCTCCTGACCAACATGGCCAAGAACGCCGGCCTGCCGTGGGATCTCGTGCTCAGCGCGGAGCTGTTCCAGCACTACAAGCCCGATCCCGAGACCTACCTCGGCGCGGCGCAGCTTCTGGGTCTGCCGCCGGAGCAGGTGATGATGGTGGCCGCCCACAACGGCGATCTCCTGGCGGCACAGGCGCACGGCCTCAAGACCGCCTTCGTGCCGAGGGTCACCGAATACGGCCCGCACCAGGACCGCGATTTCCGCGCTGACGGCAAGTACGATGTCGTCGCCCGCGATTTCAATGACCTCGCGGCACAGCTCGGCTGCTGAACCGCCCCGTTTCACAGCGGGGATAACCCGGCACGGCAGCGCAGTCCGCCGTGTTGACCGGACGTGCGGCGTGCTTATCTCGTGGGCATGCTGCGAGCCGCAACCGTCATTCCGATCGAACTGCCGCCGGCGTTTCTGGGCGTGGCGCGCTCGGCCACCAACCGCCGCTGGCGCGACCGGCTCGATTCCCGCGGTTCCGCGCTGGCGCTGGCGATCGCGCAGCGGCATCAACTGCCGGAAATGTTGGCGCGGGTGATTGCGGGACGCGGCGTCGAGGTCGACGCAGTCGCGAGCTTCCTCGATCCGACCATTCGCAACCTGATGCCCGATCCGGCCACCATCACCCAGATGGATGTCGCGGCGCGACGGCTTGCCGACGCGGTCAAGCGCAACGAGAAGGTGGCGATCTTCGGCGACTACGACGTGGATGGCGCGACCTCGTCGGCGCTGCTGGCGTGGCATTTGCGCCACTGCGGACTCGATCCGCTGATCCATATTCCGGATCGCATCTTCGAAGGGTACGGGCCGAACGTCGAGGCGGTCCGCGCGCTCGCGGACAAAGGCGCGACGCTGCTGGTGACCGTTGATTGCGGTACCACCAGCCTTGAGCCGCTGGCGGAAGCCAAGCGCCGCGGCATGGATGTGGTGGTGATCGACCATCATCAGTGCAACGACGAACTGCCGATCGTTGACGCGCTCGTCAACCCGAACCGGCCCGACGATCTGTCGGGGCTCGGTCATCTTGCAGCGGTTGGCCTCGTTTTCATGACACTGGTGGCGCTGAATCGCGAGCTGCGCGCGCGCGGGTTCTGGACACCGGAAATGCCGGAGCCGGATTTGCTTGGCATGCTGCATCACGTCGCGCTCGGCACGGTGGCCGATGTCGCGCCGCTGATCGGACTCAACCGCGCCTTCGTCGCCAAGGGGCTGATTGCGTTGCGGCGCCGCGATCATGTCGGCCACACGGCGCTGATGGACGTGGCGCGGCTGAACAGCCCGCCGGAGGCGTGGCATCTCGGCTTCGCGCTTGGCCCACGCATCAACGCGGGCGGCCGCATCGGCCGGGCGGACCTCGGCGTGCGGTTGTTGCTCGAGGGCGATGTCTCGGAAGCCGCACGCATTGCCGCCGAACTCGATCGCCTGAATACCGAGCGCCGCGCGATCGAGCAGGCCGCAGAGGCTCAGGCCGAAGCGGAAGCGCTGGCCGCGATCGGTTTCGAGGACAAGGGCGCTGTCATTGTCACGGCGTCGGAGGGCTGGCATCCGGGCGTCGTCGGTCTTGTCGCCTCGCGCCTCAAGGACAAGTTCTCGCGGCCCGTCTTCGCCATTGCACTTGAGCCCGGCGGTATCGGCACCGGTTCCGGCCGTTCGATTCCGGGCGTCGATCTTGGAAAGGCCGTGCGGCAGGCCGTGGCCGATGGCCTGTTGATCAAGGGCGGCGGTCACG
>JBEIPX010000532.1:0-2126 GCA_040376815.1 Bradyrhizobiaceae bacterium | reverse complement strand
TCCGCTGCGCGCACCGGAATGCCGGTGCGATCGAACGCCTCGAGACAGAAGACGTTCACGCCGAACTGGTCCGGCGCCGCGCGCTTGCGATGGAAAGTGTAGATGCCGCAGCGCGAGCAGAAGTAATGCTTCGCGCGCCGCGTATTCCACTGATATTGCGATAGCAGCTCCTCGCCCGACGTAATCGTCAGCGCGTCCTCACGCACCTTCAGCATCAGCGCATTCTTGCGCGCGCACAGCGAGCAATCGCAGGTGGTGAGCTCGTCGATCTGCTCCGCCCTGATCCGGAACGTCACGCCGCCGCAATGGCAGGACCCGCTGTAGATCGTCACTTTCGGCTGTCTCCCGAGCATCACCCGAACTGGACCGTTGTGTGGCTGTGCCTGGCAAGGCCGCCGGTCGTCATTCTGCCGCCAAAGCCCGGTGTTGATCCAGCCACGTTTGCTCGTCATCATGGCTGCGGAACTTTGAACCGGTATTCGATTGGCGCTGACCCAATCGAAGGATCGGTCCCGAACCCGCAAGGAGAAACCATGCGCGTTACCCGTCGCCCTGTCGTTGCTACGTTGAGCCTCGGCATTCTTGCAGCACTTGCCGCCGCGATGCCGCTGGACGCGGCCTCTGCTCAGGCCAAACAGCCGGCACCCTCCCAGCAGGCCGCACCGCCGCCCGCACCGCCGGAGATCAAGCAGATCGCGCTGACCGAGAAGCAGGTCGAGAACGTGATCACCGCGCAAAAGGACCTCGACGCCATCACCGACAAGCTGCCTGAAGGCGCTGCCGACAACCCGGATGCCAAGCTGCTCGCCCAGTTCGAGGATGTGGTGAAGAAATACGGCTTCGCGAGCTACGCCGAATATGGCCAGGTCGTCGACAACGTCAGCCTCGCGATGTCTGGCATCGATCCGAAGTCGAAAGCCTTCACCGATCCGCCGGCGCTGCTGAAGCAGCAGATTGCCGCGGTCGAGGCGGACAAGAAGATACCGGCGAAGGAGAAGCAGGCGATTCTCGCCGATATGAAGGAAGCGGCGACATACGCCGTGTCCGTGCAGTTTCCGGAGAACGTGAAGTTCGTCACGAAATACTACGACAAGCTTGTTGCCGCGCTTCAGGAAGACGAAGAGGAGGCGCCGCCGCCTCCACCGGCGAAGAAGAAGTAGTCGAACAAAAAAGGCCGGGCATTTGCCCGGCCTTTCTTTCAATTCTGCCCCGGCTTAGTCGAACACGACGACGCTGCGCAGCGTCTTGCCGGCCTTCATGTTGGCAAAGCCTTCGTTGATCTCGGACAGCTTCAGCTTCGCCGAAATCCAGTCCTCGAGGTGAAGCTTGCCGCGCATGTAAAAATCGATGAGACGCGGCATGTCGACCCGGAAGTGGTTCGAGCCCATCGATGAGCCCTGGATCTTACGTTCACGCAGGAAGTCGAATCCGTGCAGCTCGATCTTCTCGCCGAACGGCACCATACCGACGATCGTCGCCGTGCCGCCGACGGCGAGCATCTGGAAGGCCTGTTCCGCGGTCTTCTTGCTGCCCAGCACCTCGAAGGCATGCTGGACGCCGCCGTTGGTCAGGTTCTTGACCTGCTCCACCGGGTCGCCGTCCTTCGGATTGATGAGGTCGGTCGCGCCGAGTTTGGTGGCGAGCTGAAGCTTCGCCGGGTTGGTATCGATAGCGATGATGCGTCCGGCGCCCGCGATCGCTGCGCCATTGATCGCGGCCATGCCGACGCCGCCGCAGCCGATCACCGCGACTGTCTCGCCGGCGACGACCTTGGCCGTATTCACCACTGCGCCGTAGCCGGTGATGACGCCGCAGCCGATCAGCGCGGCGAGGTCGAGCGGCATCTCACGACGGATTTTCACGATCGCGTTTTCGTGCACGAGCATCTGCTCGGCGAACGACGACAGGTTGAGAAACTGATGCATCGGCTCGCCGCCCTTCCAGCTCAGCCGCTTGGACTGGCCGGGAAGCATCTTCACGTCGGTGTTGGTGCAGATCACCGTGCGGCCGGTCGCGCAGTTGTCGCACGTGCCGCAGAACACCGAGAGGCAGGTTACCACGTGATCGCCCGGCTTCACGTAAGTCACATCCGCGCCGACCTGTTCGACGACGCCCGCCGACTCGTG
>JBEIPX010000017.1:0-16626 GCA_040376815.1 Bradyrhizobiaceae bacterium | reverse complement strand
GAATGCGATCACCATCAGCGTCTGGTCGTCGAGCGCCAGCACGTTGCCGAACAGCACGTGCAGCAGGTCGATGTTGGTGCCGTTGATCGAGACGATGGCGACACCGAGCGCCAGCGACACCAGATAGAAAGCGGCCAGCGAAGCGTCTTCCTTCAACTCGGTCACCCGTGCGACGAGACCGGCGAGGATCGCCACCGTGAAGCCCGCGATCAAGCCACCAAACGTCATCGCGAAAAGATTGAGGCCGGACAGCAGGAAGCCGACCGCCGCGCCGGGCAGGATCGCATGCGCCATGGCGTCGCCGACGAGGCTCATCCGACGCAGCATCAGGAACACGCCGATCGGCGCGCCGCCGAGCGAGAGCGCAATCACGCCCGCGAGCGCACGGCGCATGAACTCGAATTCGGTGAACGGCGCGATCAGCGCATCAAAGATCATGTTCAGGCGGCGCGCTGCGGCGGATCGACGGCGCAGGCAGCAGCGTCGTCGTCGAAGGCCTCGCACATGCGCCGCGCTTCGAGAAGACGCTCCGGCGTCAGCGTCTGCGCGGTCGCGCCCCACGCCACCGCCTGCCGCGCGAGCAGCAATGTCTCCGGAAAATGCTGCCGCACCAGATCGAGGTCGTGCAAAGCGGCCAGCACCGTGCGCTTCTCGCCATGCCAGCGCAGCACCAGCGCCATCAGATCGGATGCCGTCTTCGCGTCGATGGCATTGAACGGCTCGTCGAGCACGATGACGCGCGCATCCTGAAGCAACAGCCGCGCGAACAGCATGCGCTGCATCTGCCCGCCGGAGAGCGTGCCGATGGCGCGGTTCTCGAAACCGGTCAGGCCGACCGCGGACAGCGCCTGCTCGATGCGGGTGTTTTCATTTCTACCGAAGCCACCGAACAGGCCGCGCGATTGCCACAGGCCCGCGCCGACGAAATCGAACACCGAAATCGGAAAGCTGCGATCGATCTCCGCCGATTGCGGCAGATAGGCGATTTCGCGCGCAGCGATCCTGCCGAGGCCGACCTCGCCCGCGAGCGGCTTGAGAATGCCGACGATGCCGCGGAAGAGCGTCGACTTGCCGGCGCCGTTCGGTCCGCACACGGCTAGCAGCGATCCCTCGGCGACCTCGCCGGTGAGATGATGCACCGCCGGGTGGCGGTCGTAGCCGAGCGTGAGATCGCGGAAGCGTAACTGCGCCGTCATGCTCACCTCATCGCAACCAGCACGAAGGCCCACAGCGCCACGCTCAGCACGGCCGCGACGGCCAGGCGCGCGGCCAAAGGCATGCGCAGGATCGACCACGTCACCGCCTGCGCGGGATGCGGCTGGCCGGGCGCATGGTGGTGATGATGGCCAGGCCCGTGGTCATGGGCGTGGCCGTGCGCGTGGTCATGGGAATGGGCGTGATCGTGAGCCATTTCCGATATGTTATAATATTACATGTCGGAAAGTCCAGATAAGCGGGATGCGCGCTACGGCTTCCCGATCAACATGGCTAAAGCCGCCGCGAGAAACGGAAACGGCAGCGAGACGGCTGCCCGAAACCAGACAAACCGCGCCGGCATAAAGGGAATTTCCCACAGGATCATCCGCTGGAAGGCGAACAGCGCCCACGCGACCACATAGGCGATCACCTGCGGCGACCCTGCTCCGCTTTTCAGCGCGACCGCCCCCAGCGAGAAGCCGATTACCGGGCCGCCGGGGGTCGCTGCACCGGCGATCGTCGCCATCAGCACGCCGAACCAGCCGGTGTCCGGGCCAAGCGAGCCGGTGATGAACTCGGGTGGGATGATCGCGGCGATGAAGCCTGCACCGATGACGCCGATGGCGACGCGCGGCGCCACGTCGATGAAGTCGGTAGCGCCGCGCTTCAGCGCCTCCTGAAACACCGGCCTGCCACGCCGGAACGTCAAGAGTCCGACGCCGAGCACCGTCGCCCACAGGACGATATCGACGAGAAGCGCGCTCATAGATCGAACCGCTCCTTGACGCGCACGTAGACGAAGCGTCCCAGCGCGCCGGCGAGGATCGGCATCGGCAGCGAGATCAGGATGCGCCAGAGCGTGAAGTCGGCGCCCATGATCGGCAGCTCCCACGAAATCGCGCGGCCGTAACCGATCAGCGTCCAGCTCACGACCATCGCGATCGTGGCGCCGAAGTCCGCGCCGATCGCAAGCAGCGCGCTTGCAACGGGGTAGGCCGTGAATGGTCCGCCGGGCAGGATCGCGCCGAATGCCGCGCCGATCAGCAGACCCTTGAGGCCCGAGTTCGGTCCGAGCGATTTCGACACCTTGTCGTGCGGCAGCACCGACGCGATGAAGCCGCCGAGCAGACAGCCCGCGAGCACCCGCGGCAGGATCTCCGCGAACAGCCAGAGGTCGCTGTAAAGAATGGTGAGAACGCCCTGCGTGCCGTCACGCCGCCAGACCAGCGCGACGCTGACCGCCACCAGCACGACGATGAAGATCATCGACCACTGCACCGGCTTGCGCTTCTTCGGCCGTGCTGCGGCTGGCGCGTCGTCGTCAGACGGCTGTGGCGATTTGGGAGGGAGTTCGGTCAATGCCTGCGATTCTGAAAACGCTGTGAAATGTGCGTTCTGCTTAGAAGCTTTGGCGGCGGAACGATACCGGGCAATGGCTGCAAAACCAGGCTATGCCCATGCGGGGCTGTCAGGTCATCTGCCGGACGATGGCAAGGCCCGCGAACACGCCCGCGATCGACAAGATCACCGAGCCCAGCACGTACAGCGCTGCGAGGCCGAGTTCACCGCGCTCATAGAGCACGGCGGTATCGAGCGAGAAGGCCGAGAACGTCGTGTAGCCGCCGAGAACGCCGGTCATCAGGAACAGCCGCCACGGCTGGGAGGCCTCGCCCTTGAACGCGAGGTACCCGGCGATCAATCCCATCACCAGCGAGCCGGAAATGTTGATCAGGAACGTCGAATACGGAAAGCCCGTGCCGAGCGTGCGCGCGCACAGCATGTTGATGACGTGGCGCAGTGTCGAGCCAATGCCGCCACCGAGAAAGACGAGAAGGTAGGTCATGGCAGCTTGTTAGCGAGCATCGCGAGATATCAATCTGCGCTGATCTTATGAGGCTGTCATTCCGGGATGCGCGTTCTTCACGCGCAGACCCGGAACGACAGAAGATGGCTTTACGCCACCTTGGTGTACAGCGACTCGACGTATTCCCAGTTCACGAGATGATCGACGAACGCCTTGAGGTAGTCCGGGCGGCGGTTGCGGTAGTCGATGTAGTAGGAGTGCTCCCACACGTCGACGCCGAGGATCGGGGTCGCGCCGTGAACGAGCGGGCTCTCGCCGTTCGCCGTCTTCGAGATTTCGAGCTTGCCGCCCTTCACCGACAGCCAGGCCCAGCCCGAACCGAACTGGCCGACACCGGCCGCGGCGAAATCGGCCTTGAACTTTTCAAGCCCACCGAGATCGCTGTCGATCTGCTTGGCGAGCTTGCCCGGCAGCTTGTCGCCACCACCGTTCGGCTTCATCCAATTCCAGAAGTGGAGGTGGTTGTAGTGCTGGCCGGCATTGTTGAAGAGCGGCGCATTCTTGCCGAACGAGCCCTTCACGATGTCCTCGAGCGACTTGCCCTCGAATTCGGTGCCTTTCAGCAGATTGTTGCCGTTGGTCACGTAGGCCTGGTGATGCTTGTCGTGGTGAAATTCCAGCGTTTCCTTGGACATATGGGGCGCAAGGGCATCGTAGGCATACGGCAAGGCGGGAAGTGTGAAGGTCATGGGCTTATTCCACTCGTAATGGGAGACAGGTCGTCAACGACGGACCCTTATAGAAGGTTTCCGCAGAAGGAGGAATAAGGCTGCGGGACGACCGACCCGCTGCTTCAATTGCATTCCTCAATCATGCCGCCGCTTGCGAGGCCGATGAGTCCGCGGCCGTCCGCCCGTACCAGGCGGCATCCCTTGGCAACCGGACGGCATCCGCTGGTGTTGCAGAAAATCTGACCCGACGGCGCAGCAGCCGCCCGTGCCGGCGCCGCGGCAGCCGCCGGTGTCGCGTTCTCTCGCCTGGGCTTGGCTTCGCGCTTCGGCCTGATGCGCTCGCAGGTGTTGTTGTCACCAACCTCGAAGCCCGCCTTGCAGACGATCGCCACGCAGGTCTCGCCTTCGGCACGGGAGCCGTGACTGCACGTCAGCGGACACACCCGCGCCGTCTTGCCTTTCACGGCTTCGAGCGAGTCGATGCTTGCGGTCTTGACGTCGAGTTTCAGTCCGGCGCGCTTGTTGAACTGTTCGAGCGAGCGCCGCGCGGCGGGGCTCCAGTCGTCGCCAACCGCCGTCGTGTGACAGCCGACCCGGCGCAGTTCGGTCTGTAACTGCCTGTTCAGGGATTCCTTCGGCGTAGCTTCCGGTGCCGCCGTGAGACCGGCGAGCTGCGGCCCGCCCTGCCCTGTGGCGCGTTCCTGCTCCGCGACTTTCGCCTGCGCTTCGTCCCTTGCCTTTTCGGCCGCGGCGATCTTGGCCTCTTCCTCGCGCCGCTGCTGCTCTGCGGCGAGCCGTTCCCGAGCGTCGCCAGCGCGACGCGCCTTGTCCGCGGCTTCGAGCCGCGCCGCTTCGGCTGCGAGCTTGTTGCGCTGGGCCTTGGCGAGTTCGACGTAGAAGCCGGACGGATAGGTCGCAATGAACAGGTCCCACGCCTCGCGCGTGCCGACACGCTCGGCCAGCTCGTAGTCGCGGCGGACGTCGGCAAGCACACCGGCCGCGGGGTTTGTTGGTGCGATGGCAGGAGCCGGGACCAGCGCGACGTCGTTGCCCCCGAGCGAGCCGTAGACAAACGGCTCCTGTCTGTTCGAGGTCTGCTGCATCACCTCATCGCGCACGAAGCCGAACGCCTTGCGCAGATCGAGGCCGGGCGTTGCGATATGTCTGACCAACGCCGCCGTGAACGGGCTGTTGCTCCCGTCACCGTCAGCGGCGGTTGATCCCGCCTTCGCTGCGAACGCGACCAGCGTGTTCGGGCTCGCCGGTTCGACCTTGGCGAAGCCGCGCGTGACGGCGCGCGTACCAAGAACGCGCTTCATCGTTTTCGCGAACGGATTGTCGCGACAGGCGTCGAGAATGACCAGCCGGAGTTTCCTGGCCGGCTCGATGGTGACGAGCAGCCGCTCGAGCGCCAGCGCCTCGTCGTACACATCGGCATCGCGTTCCAGCAAGGCATCGACAGGCAGCACGTAATTGTTGCCGTCAACCTCGATCCCGTGTCCGGCGTAGTAGATCACCGCAACGTCGGAATCTCGCGCCTTGTCCGAGAAATCGCGCAGCGCACGGCGCATGTCGTTGACCTTGAGGTCGCGCCGCGACTCCACGACATCAAACCCGGCCTGCTTGAAGATCACGGTGATGGCGTCGGCATCGTTCGCCGGATTGGCGAGCCGGCCGGCATGCTGATAGCCGGAATTGCCAATCACAAGCGCGACGCGTTTGTCCGCGGCGGCATGACCACCGGACAGCGTCAGAAACAAAAGTGCGATCAAAAAATTGCGGCGCAAGCTATCCTCGCCCGAACGCCCAAAACGATGGGCAAAGCCTAGCGGAACCTGTATTTTCTTACAATCGCCGGCCTCCCGATGAACCGCGAACCGCCGGTCCGCAGAATCGTGCTTCGTCGAGAGCTACTCCGCTGACTTGTCATCGGGAATTGACTACTGAGAGCCGTGAGAGATGGACGGCACAGGAAGCATCGGCATGAGCATCGAGATCGACATTCTGAACGGCGACGCGTCGTGGCCGCGGGTGAAATTGCTGTTCGCCCTCGTCTGGACGCCCGACGTCATGGGCCCGCTCGCCGACGTCACCTGGGCGCATCCGGACTTGCGCGTCATCCTCGACGCCGACGACGGAACGACCGTTTGTCACGTCGGCCTGTACTTCCGCGACGGTATCTGGAACGGGCGCAAGGTGCGCCTCGGCGGCGTCGGCGGGGTCAGCACGCATCCCGCCTATCGCGGCAAGGGATACGCCAGCGTAGCGCTCAATGCGGCGATCGCGACCTTCCGTCACCACGAGGCGACGGATTTCATCGTTCTCGTGTGCGGGGATCACAACATTGCATTCTACGCAGATCGCGGCTGGCATGCGTTCAACGGCAAGCTCCTTGTCGAGCAGCAAGGCGAGCGGGTCGAATTCGACGTCCAGACGCCGATGGTGTTCGATCTCGCGTTGCGTCCTCGCGAAGGCGTGATCGACCTATGCGGATTGCCGTGGTGACCATGCAGTGACGCCCATGGCGTTTGGTCGGGTCTTGCATAGTATGGCATTCATCATTCCTTTAGAGCGAACCCGGCGGCATGAACGCTCCGACCAGACCCGCGGCGATCCAGCCGGCCACGCCCCCGAACGGCCTTCTCGCCGCACCTATCCTGCCGACACTGGTGCGCCTCGCGATCCCGAACGCGGTCGCGTCTCTTGGCACAACCCTGGTTGCGATCGCCGAGACCTATTACGTTGGCCGGCTCGGCATCGAACCGCTCGCGGCGATCGCGCTGGTGTTTCCGTTCGTGATGCTGACGCAGATGATGTCCGCCGGCGCGATGGGCGGCGGCGTGTCGTCGGCCATCAGCCGCGCCCTGGGCGGCGGCGATCATCCGCGCGCCGCGGCGTTGGCGGTGCACGCAGCGATCATCGGCATTGGCGGCGGCCTGCTGTTTACCCTCGTGATGCTGACGCTCGGCCCGGCGCTGTTCGCGTTGCTTGGCGGCAAGGGCCGTGTGCTCGACGCAGCGCTGACGTATGCCCATGTGCTGTTTTCCGGAGCAATCGCGATCTGGATGGTCAACACGCTCGCTTCCATCCTGCGCGGCACCGGCGACATGATGCGCTCGTCCGGCGTCGTGATCGCGGTGGCGCTGACCCACGCCGTTGTCGGTGGCGTGCTGGGATTAGGCCTCGGCCCTATTCCGCGCTTCGGCATGGCGGGTGTCGCGGCGGGCCAGGTGGCCGCCTTCGCGCTCGGCGCGTTGTTTCTTGCCTGGTTCATCCTCAGCGGCCGCAGCCGCATCAAGCTGGATTTCTCCGCCTTCTCATTTAAAAGTGGCATGTTTATCGACATTCTGAGGGTTGGTGCGGTCTCTTGCCTGTCACCACTGCAGACCGTGCTGACCGTCCTGATCTTCACCAGAATCGTCGCGGGCTTCGGACCCGAAGCACTGGCCGGCTACGGCATCGGCGCGCGGCTGGAGTTCCTGCTGGTGCCGATTTCTTTCGCGCTCGGCGTCGCATCGATCCCGATGATCGGCATGGCGATCGGCGCAAAGCGTGTTGCCCGTGCGCGGCAGGTGGCGTGGACCGCTGGAGGACTCGCCGGCCTCCTCGTCGGCGTGATCGGCCTCACAGTGTGGATCGCGCCTGATCTGTGGAGCGGCCTGTTTACGCAGAACGCCGCCGTGCGCGCCGCTGCGAACTCCTATTTCGCATGGGCTGGACCCGCATACTGCTGCTTCGGCCTTGGCGTATGCTTGTACTTTTCGTCGCAAGGCGCGGCGAAAGTCGGCGGGCCGGTGATCGCCGGCACGGTACGGCTCCTGATGGTGCTCGGTGGCGGCTGGTGGCTCGCCTCCAGCGGCGCCGAATTGTGGACACTGTTTGCGCTGGTCGGCGCATCGATGACGGCTTACGGCCTGCTGACCGTGGTGGCCGTCCGCACAACATCATGGGGCGAGATCGACGCGCCTTAAACGTGGCTGGAGTTGTCACGTAACTTCCCGCAAAGCCGGCCGGGCTTACGCGCACCAGCGCGCGTTGCTTACCGGCCATTTCTTGCTAGAAGAGCGAGACAACAAAGGACGCTCTATGATTCTGCGAATCGCCTCTACTTTCGCGTTTCTTTTTCTCCTTGCCCCGATGCCTGCGGCTGTCGCGCAAACGCTCGATCCGGCAGGCATCTGGCTGACGGAAAAGGGCGACGCCAAGGTGCGCGTGACGCGATGCGGCTCAGGCGTCTGCGGCGTCGTGATCTCGCTGCGCGATCCGATCGATCCGGCCACCGGCAAGCGTCAGGTCGACGACAAGAATCCGAATCCGCAGCTGGCGAAGCGTCCGGTCGTCGGGATCAACCTGTTCAATGGCATGCGCCCGTCCGGCGCGAACCGGTGGTCGGGGCGGATCTACAATGCCGACGGCGGCAGGTTCTACGACAGCAACGTGTCGGTGACCGCACCCGACGCGTTGCGTGTCGAAGGCTGTGTCGGCGCGTTCTGCGGCGGCGAAACCTGGACGCGCACCAAACGCTAACTCGGCGCCTCACGCCGCCTTCGGCAGCATCGCCTTCATCGCCGTGGCCGCAGACGCATAACCGCCGCGCGCGCCATCGACAAAATGCACGTGGTCGCTGCGCTGGATCGATGGCGTGAAGCACGTCATCATCGCCGCATCCTGACGATGCATGCCGAACCGCACGATGCCTTCGGCGGCCGCAGCCGCAAGCCGCTTCTCCAGCGTCTCGGCCAATTGCGGCGTGCAATCGATGATCATGCGCAGGCCGTCGTCGTATTTCCTGAAGTCGGAATTCTCCACTACCTGACGCAGATAGACGCTCGGCACGAAGTTGCCGGTCTTCAGGCCGAGCTTGAGAAACAAGAACGCGACCGAGGCGCTGACGAACGCGCGCATCCGGCGCGCCCACAGCGACCCGCCGCGCGTGGCGCGCGCTTCGTAGTCCAGGCCTTGCGGCGGCCAGCGAAAATCGGGCCCGCCTTCAGGCACCGGCCGCCCCGCGTTGGGGCTTTTTTCGACCAGCGCCACCACCTCCTCGATCAGCTTGCGGAACGACGCCGTATCCACACCGGGCGACGGCAGGATCAGCAGCGACAGGATGAGACCGAGCGCCGATGGCATCTCCTCGAAGCGGCATGAGAGACCTGTGAGATCCGGATGCGTGCCGGCCGGAGCCGGCGTCACCGCAAACTCGCCGCGTTTCATCGCCGCTTCCGCCCAGCCGAGCCCGCCACCGGAGAACATCGCGTAGGACAGGTTCTGCGACGGCGCATAGCGCGCGACGCGCACATCAAGGCCCTGCGCGCGGATCACTGCGACCGGCACCAGCGCAACCCGCATCGTGAGATCGAGATCCGCCGCAACCCACGCCGCTGTTGCGGCCAGCGCCTCGCGCGCGGTTGTCTCTTCCTCGGGCGAGATCGCAAAGCTCGCGCCGTCACCGCCGAAGGCGAACGGAAATTCCCTGCCCTCGAGATTGTTGGTGACCGATGCGATAATAGAAGCGCCCGCCATGTTCACCGCCTTGTAGCGGCGTTCCGCGATCGCTCTGGTTGAATCGACGATATCGGCGACGCCGATCAGCCAGCCGTCGGGCAGCGGCGCGTAGTGTGCCGGGTCCATCAACGTCGTGAAGCTGCGAAACACCGGAATCGCGCCGTAGAATTGTTCAAGTGCACCGCTGCTCATGTCGGATGATCGCCGTCCGGTTCGATACCCGTTATACGGGCACAACCGATTCCTGTTGCATCAATTTCCGGCCAACGGAACATTACAAATCGCACCGACGCAATCGCGACGTTCGCCCTATCCCGGCGCTGCGGTGGAATGCCGTTTCTGCGGATGACAGCCCGGCGGCGCTTGCCCTATCCTGATGTCGCGGCCGGATACCGGCAGGCCAAAGCAAACAACAGGAGATGCGCTCATGCTCAGCGAGGCCGATATCGAAGCCCATGCGGCGCGAATTCGCGACGACGGCTACACGGTGATCGAGCGGGCCGCGAGCAGCGAGCTAGTGGAAAATCTGAAGACTGCGGTTCTGCGCATCGAGCGCGAACATGACCTGCAAACCGCGAAGACATCGTTCGAAGGTTTCAAGACGCTGCGCATCAACAACCTCCTCACCTACGATGACGTCTTCTGGGAGGTGCCGCTGCACGAGAACGTGCTGCCGGTCGTCGAGAAGGTGCTCGACAAGGAATGCCTGCTCTCGTCGTTCTGCTCGCTGGTGCTCGGCCCCGGCCAGGAAGCGCAACCAATTCATGAGGACACGCAACTCATTCCGCTGCCGCGCCCGCACATTCCGATCACCATCAATGCGATCTGGGCGCTCTCCGATTTCCGCGAGGATAACGGCGCGACGCGGATCATTCCCGGCAGCCACAAGCTCGATCATTCGCCCGAATACGGGAAGGACTATCCGGCGCTGACCGCGACGATGCCCGCCGGCAGCGTCATGCTGTTCGACAGCGCGCTCTGGCATGGCGGTGGGCCGAACACGAGCGACAGCCGCCGTTTTGCGTTCTCCTGCGCCTACTGCTGGGGCTGGATGCGGCAACAGGAGAATTTGCAGCTCGGCATTCCACGCGACACCGCGGAGCGTTTTCCGCGCCGGCTTCAGGAACTGTGCGGTTACAGCGTCTATAAAGGCCAGTTTGGTCATATCGACAACAAAGACCCGATCGAGCTGCTCGGCCGCGAGCGCGGCAAGCGCATGGTGTGGGAAGCCACCGACGCGCGCGCGGCACGGCGGAAGGAAGCCACAGGCTGACGTCTCGTCCCGGCATCACCCGTTGCAGTGGGCATCAACCCACCCCGGCTTGAATTGACTTCATGCGCGGCGCGCGGATAGTCGCGGCCGTCGTGGTCTTCATGCGATCGGGTTCGCATGAAGCTAAGAGGGAATTCGGTGCGCCGGCCGATCCGGCAACGCCGAAGCTGCCCCCGCAACTGTAAGCGGCGAGCTTCGTCCATCGCGCACGATCGGCAGATCATGCGTGAACGTCACTGGGGCAGAAGCCGTTCAGGCGGACACCTTGGGAAGACCGGACGCAGGCCGAGACCCGCGAGCCAGGAGACCTGCCTCGACATCATAACGTCCACGGACGGGGTGTCCGGTGTGCCGCTTGCCGCGAACGGGTTCGCCGTTCGGGATGTGAGCGCGCGTCGGCTCGCCTTCACATCACGGGGTTACCGATGCCGAATTCGTCTTCCGTTAAATCTGTTCCTGTCGCCACGCTGGGCACGCCACGCATCGGCCCGCGCCGCGAGCTGAAAACCGCGCTTGAAAGCTTCTGGGCCGGCAAGATTGACGAGGCCGCGCTCGTCAAGGCCGCTGCGCAGCTTCGCGCCGACAACTGGGAGCACCAGAAGGCACGCGGCATCACCGTCATCCCCTCGAACGATTTCTCCTTCTACGATCAGGTGCTGGACACCAGTGTGATGGTCGGCGCTATTCCGGAGGTCTACAACTGGAACGGCGGCACGGTATCCCTTGCGACCTACTTCGCCATGGCTCGCGGCTCGCAGGGCGACACAGAGGCCTGCGAGCACGGCCATGCGCATCAGCACAACGGACATGGCGCGCCCGCACAGGAAATGACGAAATGGTTCGACACCAACTATCACTACATGGTGCCGGAATTCTCGAAGAATCAGGCCTTTGCGCTGTCCTCGACCAAGCCCATCGACGAGTACAAGGAAGCCAGGGCGCTCGGCTACCGGACGCGCCCCGTGCTCGTCGGCCCGGTGACGTTCCTGAAGCTCGGCAAGAGCCATGACGTATCGTTCAACACCCTGTCGCTGCTCGACAAGCTGCTGCCGGTTTATGCCGAGGTGCTGAAGCGCCTCGCCGCCGAGGGCGCGGACTGGGTGCAGATCGACGAACCGTGCCTCGTTCTCGATCTTGATACGGCGGCGCGCGATTCGCTGAAGACGGCCTATGCCGAACTCGCGAGCGCCGTTCCGCAGATCAAAATCATGCTGAACACTTACTTCGGCTCGCTGGATGACAATCTCGAAACCGTCGCCGCGCTACCGGTCGCGGGTCTGCACATCGACCTGATCCGCGCACCCCAGCAGCTCGACGCCGTTCTCAACGCCGTGAAGCCGGACGTTGTTCTGTCGCTCGGCGTCATCGACGGCCGCAACATCTGGCGTGCCAACCTGCCGGCCATTCTCGACCGCATCGAGCCGGTTGTCGCCAGGCGCGGCGCAAATCTCGTCGAAATCGCGCCCTCATGCTCGCTGTTGCACGTACCGATCGATCTCGATCGGGAAACCGCGCTCGATGCCGATCTCAAGAGCTGGCTTGCTTTCTCGCTACAAAAGATGACCGAGCTCTCCACTCTCGGCACGGCGCTCGCCGCCGGACGCGACGCGGTCAAGGATAAACTCTCGGCCTCTGCAGCGGCCGCAGCCGCGCGCATGGCCTCGCCGAAGGTCCACACCAAGGCGGTTGCCGAACGTGTTGCCGGGATCACCGCGGACATGGCCAATCGCCGCAGCCCATTTGCCGGACGCGCGAAGATTCAGCGCGCGAAGTTCAAGCTGCCGGCATTCCCGACCACGACCATCGGCTCTTTCCCGCAGACCAGCGACGTGCGCAAGGCGCGCGCCGCCTTCAGCAAGGGCACGATCGACCAAGCCGAGTACGACAAATTCCTCCGCGAGGAAACCAGACGCACGGTCGAATGGCAGGAAGAGATCGACCTCGACGTGCTGGTCCACGGCGAATTCGAGCGCAACGACATGGTGCAGTATTTCGGCGAGCAGCTTTCGGGCTTCGCCTTCACCCAGCATGCATGGGTGCAGAGCTACGGCTCGCGCTGCGTCCGCCCCCCGGTCCTGTTCGGTGACGTCTCGCGGCCGAAGCCGATGACGGTCGAGTGGTGGACATACGCCCAGTCGCTGACCAAGCGTCCGATGAAGGGCATGCTCACCGGCCCGGTGACCATCCTCAACTGGTCGTTCGTCCGCGACGACATTCCGCGCAGCGAATCCTGCCGGCAAATCGCACTCGCGATCCGCGACGAGGTGATCGATCTCGAAAAAGCTGGCGCGACGATGATCCAGATCGACGAGGCGGCGCTTCGCGAAGGCCTTCCGCTGCGGCGGTCGGAGTGGAAAACCTATCTCGACTGGGCGGTGGGCAGTTTCCGCATCACGGCCTCGGGCGTGGCGGATGACACGCAGATTCACACTCATATGTGTTATTCGGAGTTCAACGACATCATCGACGCCATCGGCGCCATGGATGCGGACGTGATCTCGATCGAAACCTCACGCTCGAAGATGGAACTGCTCGACGCCTTCGTGACCTACAAGTATCCGAACGAGATCGGGCCGGGCGTTTACGACATTCACTCGCCGCGCGTGCCGGATGTCGAAGAGATGACCGATCTGATCAGCAAGGCGCGTCAGAACCTGAGTCCCGAACAGATCTGGATCAATCCGGATTGCGGTCTGAAGACGCGCGGCTGGCCGGAGGTGCGTTCGGCGCTGTCGAACATGGTCGCAGCCGCGAAGGAAGCCCGAGCGGGTGCCTGATACCGCCTGCGCCGAGCACATACGACGAAACGCGCCGCCCGTTACACGAGGCGGCGTTTTCTTTTCGCGATGAACTCACTGCCATGTGAGGTCTGGCGCATGAAAAAACTGGCATCGTCCGCGCACCGAAAATCGAGGGAGGATCGGCAATGATCCGCGCGGGCGCCGTCATCATATCGTTGCTATTGGCCACGCTGGCTCACGCCGCTCCGCTCGACAACAAGGACGGCTTCTGGAGCGAATGGAGCGATGCCACCTTCGAGCGCGCCGCGCGCGAGAAGAAGTTCGTGGTGATGTCGCTGCAATCATGGTGGTGCAAATGGTGCTTCGTCATGAACCGCGAAACCTGGGCCAATCCGGAGGTGCGCGCCGCGCTGAAAGACAACTTTATCCCGGTTCACGTCGATCAGGACAGCCGCCCGGACATCTCGCAACGCTATGAAGCATTCGGCTGGCCCGCGACCATCATCTTCGGGCCGGACGGCAAGGAGATCGTCAAGCTGCGCGGTTTCTACTCGCCGCAGTTCTTCGTTCCTATCCTCAACGAGACGGTGAAAGATCCGACACCGGTCGTCTATGCCGCCCCGCCGGCCGATCGCGCACGCACGCTCGCAACGGGACTCAGCGAAGCGCAGCGCAACGAAATCCTGGCCTTCATCGACAAGGCCTGGGATCGTGACAACGGCGGCTGGAGCAGATCGAAATTCGTCGATGGCGCGACGCTCACCTGGGCGCTGGAGCGCGCACGGCAGGGCGACAAGGAAAATGCCGCGCGCATTCAGCGCACCCTCAACGGCATGCTGCTGATGGTCGACAAGGAAACCGGCGGGCTCGCGCAGGTCAACCGCAGCGTCGACTGGACCGCGCCGATCCGCGAATTTCCCATGTTTGTACAGGAAGCGGGACTGGCTGCTTACTCGCGCGGCTGGGTTCTGTTCAAGGACCCCGCGTACCGGCAGGCGGCCGACCGCATCTATGCGTTCCTCAAGACCACCCTGGCCGCGCCGGACGGCGGATTCTACACCTCCATGGGCCTCGACGAAGGCGCGCCCGGCATCGACAAGCGCGTTTACGCACGCGAGACCGCGCAGGCGATTTCGGCGCTGCTCGCCTACCACGACGCGACGGGCGTTGCCGAGGCGCGCGATCTCGCCATCAAGGCCGCGGGCTGGGCGTTGGCCAATCGCGCCTTGCCGGATGCCGGCTTCCGCCATGCCGCGCAGGACAAGGGCGGACCTTATCTCGCCGACAACATCGAGATGACGAAGGCGTTGCTGGCGCTGCATCGCTCGACCGGCGGCCGCGAATGGCTCGAGCTGGCGCGGAAGACCGCTGATTTCATCGCGGCGAACTTCATCGAGCAGGCAACCGGCGGCTTCGTCGTATCGGCGTCGTCGGATGCCAGGCATCTGGCCAAGCCGATCAAGCAGCGCGAGGACAACGTCACCGCGGTGCGGACGTTCAACCTGCTCGCGTCGTATACCGGCAACGAGCGGTACCGCGAGATCGCGGAGGCAGGCATGGGCTATCTGACGTCGCCCGCGATCCTGGATGCGATCGCATTCCTGCCGGACGTGCTGATCGCCGAGGACGAACTGCGCAACGAGCCGGTACACGTAACCATCGTCGGCGCGAAAGACGATCCGCGCTCGGCTGCGCTCTACGGTGCGGCGCTGTCCTACCCGATGGCAAACAAGCGCGCCGAGTGGTGGGACAAGCGCGAGGGCGCGCTGGCGAATCCCGACGTCGACTATCCGGATTTCCCGGAAGGCCCGGCCGCGTTCGCCTGCACCAAGACCTTCTGCTCGTACCCGGTGACGAAGCCCGGCGAGATCGCCGCGCAGCTCGACGGGCTGAAGCGCGCGCTGAAGCTGTAGCAAAAGCGTCATCGCAACTGCGCAAAAAAAGCCCGGCATTTCCGCCGGGCCTGAAGTTCTCGCCTGGGAGCCGCCGAAAGCTCAGTTCGCGCGTGCCGACTTGCTGACCGCTTTCGCGATCGCCTCGAATGCACGCTGGTCGACGACGTGGGTGAAGATCGTCTCGCCGGCAGGATGCGACGACAGCTTGACGATGACGACGCCGGCCGACGGATTGATGTGGACGTGCTGTCCGTTCAACCCCTTCATCTCGTAGGCGCCAGCGGCATTGTGCGTGACCCAGAAATTGTTGTGATAGGAATAGCCCGCGCGCACCGTCTGCCCGCTGGTCTTGAACTTCTCGCGGTCGGCGCCCTTGCGGATTTCGTCGACCACGGCCTTGGCGACGATCTGCTGGCCGTTGAAGCGGCCGTCCTGCCGCAGCATCTCGCCGAGGCGGCCCAAGTCGCGCAACGTCGCGTTCATGCCGATGCTGGTGATCTGCGAGCCGACCGGATCGGCCAGCACGTAGCCATCCTCCTGCGCTGCGAGCTTGCTCCAGAGCCGCTCGGAGACGAGGTCGCTGAAACTCTTGCCGGTGACGCGCTGGATCACCCAGCCGAGCACCTCGACGTCAACGCTCTTGTAACGGAAGCCGTCGCCGTGCTCGCCGCTCTTCTTCACCGTCTTGAGGTATTCGAGCATCGACTTCGGGCCGGGATAATCCTGCGGTGCCGGCAGCAATCCGGCGGCGATGATGTACTGGAAGATCTCGGCCTTCGGATCGGTGAAGACTTCGCGATACTGCAAGCCGGTCGTCATATCGAGCGTCTGCTGGAGGGTCGCATCGGCCCAGCCGCTCGACGCGAGCTCCGTCAGATATTGCGGAATCTTCGCATTCGGATCGAGCATGCCTTCCTTGATCAGCATGGTGGCGAGCAGGCCGACCACGGACTTGGTGAGCGACCACATCGAATGCGGCGTCTGCGCTTTCAGACCATTGTGATAGCGCTCGTAGACAGTCTTGCCGTTATGAAGCACGAGCACCGCATCGGTGTAGGTGCTCTTCTGCCAGTCGGCGAGCGTGGTCTGCGCATCGCCGGCGCCCTGGAACGCAAGCGTATCGAGATTACGCGCTTCGCTTGCGAGTACTGATGCTCCCTTGTCGCCGCGCCAGACCGAAACATTCGGAACGATCTGGCGCATGTTGTGATACGCCCAGCTTCCGTTCGGATATCGCAGCACGTTCGCTCGCGTCACAACCTTGTCTGCGGGCGGCGGGAAGCCTTGCATGATGCCGAGTGCGATCGGATCGGCGGGCGGCGGAAGTTGCGGCGCCTGGGCATGGCTTGCGGTGGACAGGACAAGCGCGAGCACGACGGTGCTGCACCGAAGCGAGTTAACGATAACGGACATGAGGGGCTCCATCCGGCTTGAGGGACGAAAGCCACCTCCCATGATCATGTATCCCGGATGTGTCTGG
>JBEIPX010000198.1:0-6087 GCA_040376815.1 Bradyrhizobiaceae bacterium | reverse complement strand
GATAGAGAAGCCGCAACCGCGGCTGCAAGTAGAAAACCAGGGCGCCGAGCTTTCAGCGAAGCTCGAACCCATCCACGCGAAACTTCAGACATCGCTACCTCTCCTGAATCATTTCTCTTAGGTGATTGCTTGTGAGTCCGGTCCGGACTTTCTGATCGAAGCCTTTTCGATCGAGGGCTTCTCGATCGTAGAACCAGAACATTTAAGGCGTTGAACACGTTCACCAATCGAGAGTTGCACCAACACTGGCGGGCGTCAATCGCGATTTGTCGCGATGCTTGCAGAAGGATCAAACAATGACGCGCGATCGAGCAAGCGATCATCTCTTGCAAAGAATTCATCTTGCTGTTCACTCCAAGACGTTCTGGAATATGTCGTTCTGGAATATGCCGTTCTGAAATGCTGCTTCGCCTCCGTTCATGCGCCGTCGCATCGGGGAGCGGGCAATCTCAAGGGAATAGTCTTCATGAACCCCGCCAATCTTCCGTTCGATAGCGAAGCGATGCTTGCCGGCCTGCGTCCGTGGGTCGAATGCGAAAGTCCGACCTGGAACGCTGCGGCAGTTGATCGCATGCTCGACCTCGCCGCCCGCGACATGGCGATCTGCGGTGCAACAATCGAGCGGATTGCCGGACGGCAAGGTTTCGCCGGCTGCATTCGCGCGCGCTTTCCGCATCCGAATTTCGGGCAACCGGGCATTCTGATCGCGGGTCATATGGATACGGTGCATCCCATCGGAACGATCGCGCAGCTGCCGTGGCGGCGCGAGAACGGCAAATGTTACGGGCCGGGTATTTTCGACATGAAGGGCGGAAACTTCGCAGCGCTCGAAGCCATCCGCCAGTTACAAAAAGCCATGTTCACGACTCCTCTGCCCGTCACGATCCTCTTCACTCCGGACGAAGAAGTCGGCACGCCGAGCACGCGCGACATCGTCGAGGCCGAAGCCGCACGCAACAAATACGTGCTGGTCCCCGAGCCCGCCTTCCAGAACAAGGGCGTCATCACCGGACGCTATGCGATCGCCCGCTTCAATCTCGAAGCAACTGGCGTGCCAAGTCACTCCGGTGCGACGTTATCCTCGGGCCGCTCCGCTATTCGTGAGATGGCGCGGCAGATCGTCGCCATCGATGCGATGACGGGCGAGGATTGCACCTTCAGTGTTGGCATCGTGCACGGCGGCCAATGGGTCAACTGTGTTGCCTCACGTTGCACCGGCGAAGCGCTCAGCATGGCGAAACGTCAGAGCGATCTCGATCGTGGCGTCGAGCGGATGCTCGCCCTCTCCGGCTCCAACAATGATGTGACGTTCACAGTCACCCGTGGTGTGACGCGTCCGGTCTGGGAGCCGGATCAAGGTACCATCGCTCTCTATGAACGCGCGCGCGACATCGGCAAGCAGATTGGAATCGATCTGATCCACGGCAGCGCCGGCGGCGGCTCCGATGGAAATTTCACCGGCGCAGCCGGCATCCCCACGCTCGACGGTCTCGGCATGCGTGGCGGCGGTGGACATACCTTGCAGGAACACATTGAGGTGGATTGCCTTGTTGAGCGCGGCCGGTTGATGGCCGGGCTGCTCGCCACGCTTCAGTGACGGGCGCACCGCCGCAACGATTTATCGCACTGCCGCGCGTTAACAGTCTTGGCCCCGTGGCGTTTCCGTTCTATCACGCGTCTCAAATCCGGAGCTCGCATTTCACAGTGTGAACCGCGAGCTCCAGGCAAACACCCTCGGACAACAAGGGGACGCTTGTAACCGGCACGGACGGATGGTTTAGTTTGACCGTCTGACGACGGCCGAGGGGGGAGTTCGGACTTCAATCACTTCGACTTGAATCACTTCAATTGATCGCGTTGGGAGAGACCGGCTTCGCGCCGGCGCCGAAGGAGCAACCGCCCCGGAAACTCTCAGGCAAACGGACCGCGCGGTTATCTAGCATCTGGAAAGAGACGCAGCTTCTGGCTGGGTCCGCCGACGGGATAATACTCTCAGGCACAGCGACAGATGGGGCTTCGAAGGCTTTTTCGGACATGGGTCCGGCGAGCCATCAGAGGCCTTGTCATGTTTGCAATCAAATCCGGTTTCCTGAAACGCGACGCACTCCCCGATTGTCATGTTGCACATGACGGCAGAACGGTGCGCTTTGACCGTTGCATTGGCAACGACAGCCCCTTGAGCCTTTCAAATCTGATGGCACACTCCTTGCTCGGGAAGCGGGATAGAGGACGGATGGTGCCTTGCACAAACGGTTCCCAGCGGGAACGTGGTGGAATGAGTTCATGATGTGCACAAGATGTGATCGCATCGCGCCTGGATCGCGAAACGAGGGGCTTTGCCGATGCTTGGCTACCTGATCCGGCGCATCCTCGCCGCCATCCCGGTGATGGGCGTCGTTGCGCTCGTCGTGTTTCTGCTGTTGCGCCTGACCCCAGGCGATCCGGCCGCCATCATTGCCGGCGATCTCGCCACCCCCGAACAACTCGAGCGCATTCGCACGACGCTCGGCCTGAATGACCCACTGCACACACAATTCTTCACCTGGGTCGGCCGCCTTCTGCAAGGCGACTTCGGCGTCTCGCTGATCTCGCAGGTTCCGGTCATGCAGATGATCAGCCGGCGGATCGAACCGACGATCAGCCTTGCGCTGTCGACGATCGTCATGGCGATCGTCATCGCGGTTCCGCTCGGCGTCATTGCCGCATGGAAGCATGGCACGTGGATCGACCGCGTCGTCATGAGCCTGTCGGTGCTCGGCTTCTCGGTGCCGGTGTTCGTCGTCGGCTACATCCTGATCCAGGTTTTCGCGATCGAACTGCGGCTCGTGCCGGTGCAGGGTTTCCGCAGCATCACCACCGGGTTCGGTGTGTTCTTCGAGCGCATGATCCTGCCGACGCTGGCGCTCTCCTTCATCTACATCGCGCTGATCGCGCGCATCACCCGCGCCTCCATGCTCGAGGTGCTCGGCGAGGATTATGTCCGCACGGCGCGCGCCAAGGGCATCGGCGAGGCCGGCGTGCTGATGCGCCATGCGCTGCGCAATGCCGCCGTCCCCGTCATTACGGTGATCGGCACCGGCTTCGCGCTGCTGATCTCGGGTGTCGTCGTCACCGAAAGCGTCTTTAACATTCCAGGCATCGGCCGCCTCACCGTGGACGCTGTTCTGGCGCGCGATTACCCCGTCATCCAGGCGATGATCCTGATCACCAGTGGACTCTACGTCGCCATCAACCTCTTCATCGACCTCGCTTACACCCTGCTCGACCCAAGGATCAGATACTGATGGCCATCGACACAGTAGAGCCATCATCGATTGCGGGCGCGACGAGCGGCCCCCGCCTTCTCGCGCGTCCATCGAGCCCGATCATCATTATCGCCGGGATCTGCCTCGTGCTGATCGTCGCTTCCGCAATCTTCGCCGGTCTGCTGTCGCCGCAGGATCCGCGGAAGCTGGCGCCAGCCATACGACTCAAGGCAGCAATGCCCGGCTTCCCGCTCGGCACCGATGCCTACGGGCGCGATCTGCTCTCGCGTATTCTTCATGGCGGACAGATTTCGCTGATGATCGGCGTCGGCGCAGCCGTCATCAGCGTCGTCATCGGTCTCGCAATCGGCCTCGTCTCCGGCTTCTTCCGCTGGGTCGACGCGATCGTCATGCGCATCATGGACGGCCTGATGGCGATCCCGAGCATCCTGCTCGCGATCGCGGTCGTCTCGCTGTCCGGCGCCAGCGTCAAGACGGTGCTGATCGCGATCATCATTCCCGAGGTGCCGCGCGTGGTGCGACTCGTGCGCTCGGTCGTGCTGTCGGCGCGCGAGGAGCCTTATGTCGAGGCCGCGATCGCCATCGGCTCGGGTCTGCCGAAGATTCTATGGCGGCACCTGATGCCGAACACCTTCGCCCCGCTGATCGTGCAGGGCACCTACATCTGCGCCGCTGCGATCCTGACCGAGGCGATCCTCTCCTTCCTTGGCGCGGGCATCAATCCGGAGACGCCGACCTGGGGCAACATCATGGCCGAGGGCCGCGCCTTCTTCCAGGTGAAGCCGTCACTGATCTTCTGGCCGGGCCTGGTCCTGTCGATCGCCATTCTCTCCATCAACCTGATCGGCGACGCGACGCGCGATGCGCTCGATCCGCGGATGAAACAGCGTGGAGCCGGCAAGTGAGCAGAGCGCTGGAGATCAAGAACCTCATCGTCGGGATCGGTGGCATGCCGGACGCCGGGAAAATCATCGACAACGTGTCCCTGCACGTCGACGACGGCGAAACGCTCTGCCTTGTCGGCGAAAGCGGTTCCGGCAAGTCGGTGACCTCCCTCACCGTCATGGGCCTGTTGCCGAAGAAAATTCTTGTCCCGACCCACGGCAGCGTGCGCCTCGTTGGCGAGGAAATTCTCACCGCCTCCGACCGGCGTCTGCGGGCATTGCGCGCCACCACCATGGCGATGATTTTCCAGGAGCCGATGACGGCGCTCAACCCGGTGGTGCCGGTCGGCAGGCAGATTGACGAGGTTCTGCGAACGCACACGAGCCTCGATTCCCGCGAGCGGCGCAAACGCATCCTTGAGATGATGGAGCAGGTGCATCTTCCGGATGTCGAGCGCATCTACTCGTCCTATCCGCACCGCCTCTCCGGCGGCCAGCGCCAGCGCATCATGATCGCGATGGCGCTGATCCTCGAGCCGAAGCTCCTGATCGCCGACGAGCCGACCACAGCCCTCGACGTCACCACGCAAAAGCAGATTCTCGCGCTGATCCGCGACTTGCAGAAGGACCACGGCACGGCGGTGCTGTTCATCACCCACGACATGGGCGTCGTGGCGGAGATCGCCGACCGCGTTGCGGTGATGCGTTACGGTCAGCTGGTGGAAAGCGGCTCGCTCGACGGGATCTTGCGCAGGCCGACCCAGGAATATACCCGCGACCTGCTGTCGTCGGTTCCAAGCCTCATTCCGCGCGCACCCCGGCCGGCGACGGAATCCGCGCCGATCGTTCTCAACACCTCGGACCTGACCAAGGTCTATCGCGAGCGATCGATCCTCGGCAAAGTGCGCGAGGTCGCCGCCGCCAAGGATGTGACGCTCGAATTGCACAAGGGCCGCACGCTCGGCATCGTCGGCGAAAGCGGCTCCGGCAAATCGACCGTCGCGCGCTGCATCATGCGGCTGATCGATCCGACCTCGGGCGAGATTCGCCTCATCGGCAAGGACATCTCGCTGCTGTCCCGGAATATGTTGCGGCCGCACCGCAAGCATATTCAGATGATTTTCCAGGATCCGTATCGGTCGCTCAATCCGCGTCTCACCGTCGGCGACACCATCACCGAGGGGCCGATCAACTACGGCACGCCGAAGGACAAGGCACTGGAGCGCGCGAAAGAGCTGCTCGAGCTGGTCGATCTGCCGCCGGATGCGGTGACCCGCTATCCGCATCAATTCTCCGGCGGCCAGCGCCAGCGCATCGCGATTGCGCGCGCGCTCGCCATGGACCCGGATGTGCTGGTCGCTGACGAAGCCGTCTCGGCGCTCGACGTGTCGGTGCAGGCGCAAGTGCTTCGGCTTCTGGATGAGATCCAGACGCGGCTCGGCATCGGGCTGCTGTTCATCACGCACGACCTGCGGGTCGCGGCGCAGATTTGCGACGACGTGATCGTGATGCAGCATGGCCGTATCGTCGAACAAGGCCCGGCCGGCGCCATTCTCTCCAATCCGCGCGAGGCCTACACGCAGCAGCTTCTGAGTGCAGCGCCGGGACGCGGATGGGATTTCGCGAACTTCCGGTCTCTCGCCGAGGGCGGCTCTGTTCCTCCAGACAGCCTACTTGCTTCAGGCCGCCCCCTTTCTTCCGGCAGTCCCCTTGCTCCGGGAATGGCTGCTCCCGCGTAAACCAGACAAGACCAAAGTCGATTCCTGACTACAATGGCGCCATGACCCGTATTGCAATCGGCGGCTTCCTGCACGAGACGAACACCTTTGCGCCGACAAAGGCCGTCTACGATGCATTCGTCCACGGCGGCGGCTGGCCGCCGATGTCGCTAGGCGACGCCATGTTTTCCGCGACTGACAACATCAACGTCGGCATGT
>JBEIPX010000437.1:0-3002 GCA_040376815.1 Bradyrhizobiaceae bacterium | reverse complement strand
CTGCATGGACCTGTTGCTCGAATCGTCGCCGGAAGATCGTGCCAAAATCATCGGGAACGCTCCGGTGAAGGTCGGCATCGAGGCCGCCATCCGCATGGGTTGGGATGCCATCATCGGTGCCGACGGCATCTTCATTGGCATGAACGGCTTCGGCGCCAGCGCCCCGGCCAAGGCGCTGTACAAGCACTTCGGCATCACGGCAGAGGCCGCGGCGGACGCCGCCGCCGCCCGTCTTTCAAAAGCGTGACCCGATCAGAAGCGTGACTCGAAGGTTTTGACGGCGAAGGTGCCGTCGCCTTCGTTCATAGTCGCGCTGAGAATCTTTTTGCCGTCGGTACGGACGTTGACGAGGCCGTAGATCAGCTTGGCGGCGATGCTGCCTTGACCGAGCGTGCGGACGCCTTTCGAGGCGGAAAGCCCGCCCGGTTTCCGGAACTTGAAATCGACCTTGGCCCTGTCCAGCGCAGCGCCCTTGATCTCGATCGGATTTCCGGCGGCATCCTTTGCAGTGATCGTCACCGGATCGGCCACGCTGATCGAGCGCGCCAGCTCGGTCGAATAGACGAGCGGCGTTATGATCTCGTCGTTTTCCACCGTCATGTATCCGGATGCGCCGCTCGCAGCGACGATACGCGGCCGCGGATGATCGTGGCCCTCGCCATCGCCCGAACTGATGACGGTCGCGGCTGCGTTCATTGCCTGCAGAAAAGCGAACGACACGTCCTCGCTGCCGTGATGGCAGGCCTTGGCGACGTCACACTGGAAAGCGATCCGGTCGCCCTCGTAGGCTTCCATCAGCGCCTGCTGGCTCGCCTTGTTGAGATCGCCGGTCAACAGGATGCGCGCGCGGCCGTAATCCAGCCGCAGCAGAACGCTGTTGCCGTTGGTGGTTTTGGAATCCTCGCCGAGCTTGAGCAATCCCGCTTTGCCCTTGATGTCGTACTCGACCGGTCCGAGAACGATCATGGCCGGCCCGTCGCCCCCGGGCTTGAAGCCTGGAAGATGGCCCGTCACCTGGCTGATCCGGTGGATCGGGGTGGGCTTCTTCGTCCTGGTGCGCGCTGCGACGACCTTGGCGATGAAATCGTGCCACTCGCCATGCAGTTGCGGCTTGCCCGTGCCGGATACGGCTTTGGCCGCAGCGGCACGATCTTCGAGCAGCTGGGTGTAGTAGTTATGCGCGTCGTGCTTGACGAACGTGCCAAGCGTCTTCGAGCTTTCGCCTTTCCACCAGGAAATGCCCGCGTGATAGAACGTGCCGACGGCGATCGATTTTGCATCGAGCTCGTCGAGCTGCTCGGTGTCGAGAATGTCCGCAAGGCCGCCGTAGTGATCGTAGTCGTTATGTGATGCGATCATCGCATCGAGGTCGATGCTGTCGAGGCCGTAGTCCTCGAAGAACTTCCAGTCCACGAAATCGGCGGCGCTCTTGCCGGTCATTTGCGATTTGCGCGGGTGTCCGCCGTCGATCATGACGTGCCGGAAATCAGGCGTCTTGATCAGCATTCCGTCGCCTTGCCCGACGTCGATAAAGTAAATCTCGAGCAGCGACTCGCCGCCGAGCGCATCCTTGTCGATCCAGCCGGTGTTCTTTCTGCCCCGCGCCCGGACCTGAACGCGGCCATTCTTCGTCGGGCCGATGACTTTGACGCCGTCGCCCCAGAGCAGCGCGCCCTTCTTCTTTTGCCCCTCGGCTTCCAGATAGAAGTTGGTTTCGTCCGCGCTGACATAATCCTTGAACGGCGCCTTGATCATGGAAATATTCCTACATCGGGCATCGACCTATCCAAATGCCTCGCGCGATGATGGAACATCCTGCGGAACTGACCATTGCCAGAAACTGCCATGCGGCCGTGACGGGTCAGTGACCGGCCTTGCGAGTATTGAGCCGTCACAAAAAACAGGCTAGCAAGTTCCCCATTACCAACCGTCGCCGCCCGGCAGAACCGGGCGACATAGGCTTATGCCGCAGGATGCTGGAACTTCCGCCCGAGCGGGGGATTTTCGGCTTTTGAAGGAGAAACTCATGGCAATCCGGGTCGCCATCAATGGCTTTGGCCGCATCGGCCGCAACGTGCTGCGCGCGATCATCGAATCGAAGCGCACCGACATCGAGGTGGTCGCCATCAACGACCTCGGCCCGGTCGAAACCAACGCCCACCTGCTGCGCTTCGACAGCGTGCATGGCCGCTTCCCCGGCGAGGTAAAGGTCGACGGCGATACGCTCGATCTCGGCCGTGGCAAGATCAAGGTCACCGCCGTGCGCGATCCCGCGACGCTGCCGTGGAAGGACCTCGGCATCGACATCGCCATGGAATGCACCGGCATCTTCAGCGCCAAGGCGAAGGCCTCCGCGCATCTCACCGCCGGCGCCAAGCGCGTCCTCGTCTCCGCGCCGTCGGATGGCGCCGATGCGACCATCGTCTACGGCGTCAACCACGACACGCTGAAGAAGGATCACCTCGTCGTCTCGAACGGGTCGTGCACGACGAACTGCCTCGCCCCGGTCGCCAAGGTGCTGAACGACACTGTCGGCATCGAAACCGGCTTCATGACCACGATCCACGCCTACACCGGCGACCAGCCGACGCTGGACACCATGCACAGCGATCTCTACCGCGGCCGCGCGGCGGCGCTGTCGATGATCCCGACCTCGACGGGCGCGGCGAAGGCCATCGGCCTCGTGCTGCCGGAACTGAAGGGCAAGCTCGACGGCACCGCGATCCGCGTGCCGACGCCGAACGTCTCGGTGATCGACCTCAAGATCGTCGCCAAGCGCGCCACCACCGTCGAAGAGATCAACGGCGCGATGAAGCGCGCCGCGTCGCAGGAACTCAAGGGCATCCTCGGAACCACCGAGTATCCGAATGTGTCAATCGACTTCAATCACGACCAACACTCGTCGACCTTCGCGTTCGATCAGACGAAAGTGCAGAACGGAACGCTGGTTCGCGTGTTGTCCTGGTACGACAACGAGTGGGGCTTCTCCAACCGCATGTCCG
>JBEIPX010000499.1:0-2485 GCA_040376815.1 Bradyrhizobiaceae bacterium | reverse complement strand
TCAGATCATCCTGCCGCATTCGAAGCTCGAAGGGACCGCCAACATCCTGATCATGCCGAACCTCGATGCGGCGAACATCTCGTATCAGATGATCAAGATTCTCGGCGACGCGCTTCCGGTTGGCCCGATCCTGATCGGACCCGCGCGGCCCGCCCACATTCTGACGCCATCGGTCACCGCCCGCGGCGTGCTCAATATGACAGCCGTCGCGGCCGTCGAGGCGCAGGAGCGGGCAGGGCGTCAACAGCCGAGTCTGTTCGGCTGATATCCACAAACTCACTTGCTGGCGCAATTCGGATCGCGCCGCCGCGGTGCGGCGCAGATAAGCTGTCGGCGGATCACCGGTTTGAGTTTCTTCCCGTTATTGGCCATAGTCCCGTCGGCATTTGCCTGCCATTGGCTTGAAGGCTGATTTTTTAGAGTTGTTCTGGAATCCGGAGTGAGACTGCCATGCTGACGATTGGGCGTATTTTGTTCGCTGTGCTGTTCATTTTCTCCGGCGCTACCAAGCTCTTCGATATCCCCGCCACAGCCAAGGATGTCGCTGCGAAGATATTGCCCGTTCCGGCGGTGGTTGCGACGTACACAACCCAGCTCGCGGAAACCGCCGACATGCCGATCGAGAACATCGTCGCTATCGCAGTCGGCGCACTCGAACTGGTCGCCGGCCTTCTGATCGCGTTGAACTTCGGAGCGCGGTTCTTCGCCGTCATTCTGGTGTTCTTCGTGCTGGCTGCGACGTTCACCTTCCATAATTTCTGGGAGATGACCGGCGCCGACCGCACCAACAACATGATCCACGCGCTGAAGAACCTGTCGCTGATCGGCGGGCTTCTGATGATCGCCGGGCTGCCGCGGTACTCGCGCCAGCCGGATTCGGCCTATCCGGACGTCTGATCCGCGCCGCTACGCCGCCATGCGGTGACGCTGATGTCTTTCGTCGCATCGAGAACGATGGTTTCGGACGGCGAAAGACCGGTGCCGCGCAAGATATCGTCCGGCGTTCGGGCGGGCACGCCAGGAAAAACTCCGTCGCCTCCAGGTAATTCAACGCGCGCCGCGCGCGACAGCCAGAACACGTCATAACGACCGAAGAACAGCGCGAACACGGCAGGCCCGCCGATTATCGCAGCCGTGCCGTTGCTGATATCGAATAGGGCCGCAGCGTCTTCGATCGATGCGCCCCCGGGATTCCACAGCACTGCATTCTCGATATCGGGATGAGCCGCAAGTGCTTCGACGGCGTGCGTAACGATCACGCGCCGACGCGTGATCGACTGCGGGTCGCTGTCACCGGAGTTGCGACCGTGTACGACGAGGTCCGCGCGCCGCAGCCCATCAATGAAGAAGCGATGATCTGCCTTGTTGCGCAGCGCAACCGGCTGCACGTGGTGTTCGTCAGTCAGGCAGCCGTCAGCCGAGACGATGACGTACCCTTCAAATCGCAACGCCATCGATTCAATGCACCTGCTTACGCATCGGCGAGCGCCTTGGCGATGGCGGTCGCGACCCGCGTATCGTCCGGCGCGACCGTATGCGCGAACGCTTCCGCGATGTATCCATCACGGCCGATCAGGTACTTGTGGAAATTCCAGCGCGGGACCTCGGTGGGGCGCGCCGTAGCAGCCCACTTGTAGAACGGATGCGCGTCCGGTCCCCTCACCACGGCCTTGGCCGCAACCGGGAAGGTGATGTGATACTGCTTCTCGGTCGTCTGCGCGATCTCGGCCGCACCACCGGGCTCCTGACCGCCGAAATCATTCGATGGCACGGCGATGATCATCAGCCCGCGCTTGCTGAATTGGGTCCAGAGCTGTTGCAGTCCCGTGTACTGCGGAGTGTAGCCGCACTGCGAGGCCGTATTGACGATCAGGATCGGCTTGTTGGCGTAGTCGGCGAGCTTGATGTCGCCGGATTTCAGCGCCGGAAATGCGAAGCCGTAAGCCGTGATGCGGCTGACCTGCGCATGCGCTGATGAGCCGGCGAGCGTCGCCGCCGCGCCGATGGCGGCGAGCATGGTTTGTCTGCGGTCGATCATCGTCACCTCCGGAATGCGCCGCTCATTATCCAGCGGCGCGAGGCTCAGAGGCAATCCCCATCGGGATACAGTTTGTCGTGATTAGCGCAGCGGAACGATGAACTCGGTTCCACGGCCGGTTTCACCCCCGGTGTTGAAGCTGACATCGGACACCACGATCGAGCTGCCTGCCGACAGGTTGAAGGCGATGCGCTGGAGCGCCTCTTCGGGGATGGTGATGCGATCGAGCGCCTGCGACGCCGTCATCGGCGTTGGGCCGAACGTGGTGTGGAACACGTCGCGCATCCGTGTCTTGCCGCTCGGCGTTTTGCCGGGCAGGCGCGACACCATCGCCTTGACCACACCGGGCATCGACGCGACTGACCACTCGAAGCTGGAATTGTCCTCGCTCGCCTTGCGCACGGTGAAGATGTGCGTGCCGAGCGGGGCATCGTCGGTAAATGTCAC
>JBEIPX010000056.1:0-10806 GCA_040376815.1 Bradyrhizobiaceae bacterium | reverse complement strand
GACGATCAGATCGCCGTAGGAACCGGCGGCCAGCGAGCCGATCTCCGGCCACTCCATGACGGAGGCGGCGCTTGTGGTCCACATCGACAGCGCCTCCTCCCGGCTGATCGTCTGATGCGGACCGAGGTTGCGATGGCCCGAACATCCGAATTCATGGGTAAGCGCGAGCTCGATCTGCTCGAACGAGTTCTTCGGTCCCCAATCGCTGCCGCCGCCGATATCGAACCCCGCATCGAAGAACCGCCGCAGCGGCATCAGCTCGTCGAGCTTGACGTTCTTCATCCGCTGCCGGAACAGGTCGCCCTTGCCCCAGCAGAACGACATCGAGGTCGTCAGCGCCATGTTCAGCTTGGCGTAACGCTCGATCTGCTGCGGCTCGATGAAGACGGCATGGATGAGAATCCAGCGCAACCGCCGGATATCATGATCGCGCGCGACGCGCTCAAGCAGCGCGAGGTTCTCCTCGTTCGCCTGCGTTCCCATGCACATGGTGTTCAGCCGGATCTTCCGCTCCGCGCAGAAGCGCATCACGGCCTCCACTTTCTCCGGCGTGATGTGATAGAAGCCCGTCGTCGGCTCGCCATAGGGGCCCTCGTACTCCTCCTTCATCATCATGCCGCCGGGGAAGCACGTGCCGTCCCACATGATCGTCACGCCATTGAAGCGAAACCGATCGTGGCTGAGCTCGATCGACGCGGCCGCGTTTTCGAGCCGGCGCATGAAATCCTTCATCTCGCGCGGCTTGCTCCATGGCATGCCGTAAGCCTCGGCCTCCTGTGAGGCCATGACCCGCAATTCAAGTTCGCCCTTGTCCCTGAGCGAGCGATACGCATCGATCAGGCTGCGGTCCATCATGTGGTTTTCGTAGACGGCTGTCACGCCGACCTTGTGATACGCCGCGATGGCATCCTTGGTGCCCGGCTCCAGATGCTGATACTGGAGGAACGGAACCTTCTGCCACAGCTCGTTGGCGAAGGCATCGTTGTTGTAATAGTTGGTGACCGAACCGCGCAGCCGCCCGGTCGGCATGCCGTCCGCATCTTTCTCGATCCAGACGTTGCCGACGCGTTCAGGCGTATCGCGTCCGATTCCGAGCAATTCAAGCGCGCGCGAGTTGAACGCGATCGCGTTCGGCAGGCGCGGCGCCCATGCCTGGATCACCACCGGATGCGCCGACGTCGCCTGATCCAGAACCTGCCGCGACGGCAGATCGCCCTCGGCGAGATCCTTATAGCTGCGCTTGATGAAATAGTGCGCATCGCCGACCGGCGTAGTCATGATCCACTCGCCTTCGGCGGTCACTGCAGCGCGATGCGAGATGCGGCTGACGATCTCTGCCTGGCTCGCCGCATTTGCGATATCGACCAGCGGCCGCTGCAACGAGCCGTAATGCAGGAGATGCGGATGCGTGTCGATGAGGCCCGGCATGATGGTCATGCCGCCGAGGTCGATCTTGCGCGTGCCGGTGGGGAGATTGGCCAGCAGATCCCTTGACCGGCCAACAGCCACGACACGGCCTCCCGCCACATAAACCGCGTCGGCTTCACCTACGCGGCCATCAAACGCGCGGACGGCGCCTCCGAACAGAACGACCGGTTCGCTCGAACGATCAGACATCTACATCCCCGTTTCAAGTTTCTGCGTGAGATGGTCGCCCTTACGGCCAAGATAGGATTCCAGCACGACCGGGTCCGATCTCACATTCTCGTACGCGCCTTCGGCGATCTTGCGGCCGAAATTCAGAACTACGATGCGTTGCGCGAGCGAGGCGACGAACTTCATCTTGTGCTCGATCACCAGGACCGACAGCCCCCGCTCCGCGATCTTGCGGATGTCGTCGGCAATTTCCTCGGTCTCGCGCGGGTTCATGCCGGCGGTCGGCTCGTCGAGCAACAACAATGCCGGATCGGATACGATGGCGCGCGCGAACTCGACGCGCCGGCGATCGGCGTAAGACAACTCACCCGCCAGACGGTGCGGCGCGGCCGCGATGCCGGAAGCGACAAACTTCAGCGCGTCCATCGCCCGGTCGCACGCCGCGGAGTCCCGGTGACCGACGTGCGGCAATCCAGCCAGCACGCTCCACCAGCTCGTGCGGGACGCGACGTGACAGCCGACCAGCACGTTCTCCAGCACCGACTGCCCCGGTGACAGCCGGATGTTCTGGAACGTGCGCGAGACCCCCGCCTCGAAAACTTGCCAAGGCTTGAGCTTCAGGAGATCGGTGCCATTCCGACCCCAGATGGCGCTACCATCGTTGGCGGGAACGATGCCCGTCATCACGTTGAAGAGCGTGGTCTTGCCCGAGCCGTTTGGACCGATCACGCCGACGGTTTCGCGCGCGCCGACCTTCAAGTCGACACCGGCCAAAGCGCGGACGCCGCCAAAGGACTTCGTCAGATTGGTGATCTCGAGATCGCCTGATTGCTTCATGACGTGCCTCAGGCCTTGTCGAAAATGCGCCGCGGATCCGGGAACAACCCCTTCGGCCGATAGATCAGCAGCAGCACCAGCATCGCGCCATAGATCATCAGCCGGTAATCGCCGAGGAAACGCAGTTTCTCGGGCGTCACCATCAGGATGATGCTGCCGACCAGCACGCCGCCGACGTTGCCCATGCCGCCAAGAATGACGATCGCCAACACCTCGATCGACTGCAGGAGTACGAAATCGTCCGGCGAGATGAAGCCGATCAGATGTGCAAACAGACTGCCGGCCGGGCCGGCGAAGGCGCTGCCGAACGCGATGGTCGTCACCCGGAACGACGGAACGTCAACACCGAAGCACGACACGCCGATCGGGTCCTGACGCATCGCGCCCCAGATGCGGCCGACCCAGGAGTACCGGAAACGCAGCGCGACGAACACGAGCACCGACAACGCCAGGAGGCAGAGGTAGAAACCATTCGCCTCCGGCGGCAGCGTCAGACCGAAAATTTTCAGCGCGTCCTTGGTCGTGTGACCGAAGATGGAAATGGCCGGAATGTTGGTGATGCCGTCGGCGCCGTTGGTGAGCCAGCGCAGGTTGACGAGCAGCTGATGCACGATCAGTCCGAAGCCGAGCGTCACCAGCGCGAAGTAGTCGCCGCTGGTGCGGCGCGAACACAGGCCGAGCAAGGCCCCGGCGACCCAGCACGCGAACGTCGCTCCCAGCATGGCCAGCCAGAACGGCACGCCCTTCAAGGTCAGCAGCGTGCAGACGTAAGCCGCGAGCGCGAACAATCCGGCAAAGCCGAGATTGACGACGCCGATCTCGCCGAGCTGTACGTTGAGCCCGAGCGCCATCATCGCGAAGATCATGGCCATCGAGAAAACGAAGAGCCAGTAGCCGTCCGGCGTCAGCACGAACGGAACGGCGGCGGCGCCGAGCAGCACCGGCAGCCACATCGCCGATCCCGGCGACGAACCGGCGGCGAGAACGCGCGATGCCGCACGGCGCAACGCCGGGATCAGCAGCGCGAGACAGACAACGACAACCGCGATGAGCAGTTGCACCGGAGAGATGAACCGGATGATCGCGGCGGAGAGCGGACAGACGGCAAACAGCAGCAGCCAGATGGCTGTAGACCGCGATTTGCCCGGAGCGGATGCTTGCACGACGGACGACATGTTACACCCGGTCGCCGCCAGCGCGCCCGAGCAAGCCGTTCGGCCGTGCAATCAGGACAATGATCAGAACCGCGAAGACCGCGACATCCTTGTAGGCGGAGCCGTCGGGAATGTAACCGCTCGCCATCGACTCGATCAGGCCGATGAGGAATGCGCCGAGCAGCGCGCCGTAGATGTTGCCGAGCCCGCCGACAACGGCGGCGGTGAACCCCTTCACCGTAAGAAGCACACCCATGTCGGACTGGACGACGTTGTAATAGAACGCATTGAGCAGTCCGGCGATGCCGGCCAGCGCCGCGCCGATGACAAACATCGTCACGGTGACTTTCAGAACAGGCACTCCAAGCGACATCGCAACCTCGCGATTGTTGAGGATGCTGCGCGTCGCACGGCCAAGCCGCGTCTTTTCGACGACGTAGGTCAGCGAGAACACGAGAACTGCCGTGGTCGCCACCAGCACGATCTGCTTGAGATCGATGAAGACGCCCGCGACCTCGAACGACTTCGGCGGGATGATCGATGGAAACGACTGCGGATTGCGGCCGTTCGGATAGAAATTGAGGATCGCTTCCCGAATGACGAAGCCCGCACCGACAGATGACAGGAGACCGATGATCGGCGGCGCTCCCGCCAGCGGCTTGAGCGCCACCAGATAGAAGATGACGCCGGTCGCGATGGCACCCAAACCGCCCGCAACAATGGCGACGATCGACACCATTATTTCGGGAGTTTCAGTACCCGGAACCGCGAGAACGGCCTGAAGGACGGCGAGTGCTGCGAACACACCCACGGCGGCGATATCGCCGTGGGCAAGGTTCACGACACCGACGATACCGAAGAACAGGCTGATGCCGATGGCGATCAAGGCATAGATCGCCGAGAGCGCCAGCGCATTCACGAGATACTGTAGAAACAGGTCCATCTTGTCATTCCGTCAGCGGAGCCAGACGCAGATCACTTGCGCAGCGGGACCCATTCGCGGCCTTTGAGAACCGCCATGTCGACATACTTCGGCTGAAGCTCGCCCGACGCATCGAAGCGGCCTTTGCCGAAGATCGTCTCGAAATCCTTGGCTTCACGCACGCCCTTGACGATCGCCTTGCGGTCCGCCCCGTGACGCTTGAGCAGTTCGACGAACACCTGGCCCGCAGCATAGCCGAACGGACCGTAGGCTTCCGCGGGCTCCTTGAAGTTGGCGTCCACGTAGCGCTTGGCGAAAGCCTCGCCGCCCGGCAGATCCTTCAGGAACGGCAGCGACGTCACCACGATCGCGCCCTCACCCGCCGTGCCGGACGCTTCGACGAACGTCGTCGTCTGCCAGCCGGCGTGGCCGACCAGCGGCGTCTGCATGCCGAGCTGCCGCATCTGGCGGGCGACGAGCGCCGCCTCGGTGGTCAGGCCGGAGAGGTAGATGGCATCCGGACGCAGTGCACGCACCTTGGTCAACAGCGCAGTGAAATCGCGATCGCCGACGTTGTATCCCTCTTCCGCGACGACCTTGCCGCCGAGTTTCTGGTACTCCGGAATGAAGCCGGCCGAACCCGCTTCGCCGAAAGCGTCGCGCGATTTGACGATCGCGACCGTCTTGATGTTGAGCGTGTTGATCAGGCTCTTGGCGAGATGCGGCAAGAGGTTTGCGAACGGCGTGTTGACGCGCGCGATCTCCGCCACGCCCTGTGTCGTCAGGGCATCGACCGACGCGCCGGACACGAGATTGAGCAAGCCGCACTGCTGGAAGTACGGAATCGTCGCCAGCGCGACGGGGCTGTTCCAGTGCGCCGAGGCCGCGACCACATCGGGATCGTTGCAGAGCTTTTGGACCGCGGCAACACCGGTCGACGGCTTCGAGTCATCGGTTTCCGAGATCAGCTCAATCTTGAACGGCAGCTTGCCGCTCGCATTGGCTTCACGGATCGCGAGCTCGATCGAGTTGCGCGTTCCGATTCCCATCGCCGTGTTGGGGCCGGTCAGCGGACCGACATAGGCGACCTTCACGACCTTCTTGTCCTGCGCTTCGATGACTGCGCCACCCAGAATCAATCCCGCAGCGGCAACCGCCGCCAGCATTCCAGCTTTCGTTGCTATCTTCATTTCACCCTCCCAGATAAGCCACTTCCAAATCCTGTTCGGCGAGCACGCGCCCGTCGTCCGAAACCAGCGATCCCTGCGCGATGGTTCCGCTCAACTCCATTCGCCCTTTTCCGAGCACGTAGAATCGCGAGCAGGTCTCGATCGCCATGTGCACGTTCTGCTCGACCAGCAGCAGCGCGATGCCCTGCCGCACTAAGCCGGCGATGATGTCGAAGACGTGTTCAACGACCACGGGCGCGAGCCCCATCGACGGCTCGTCCATCAGCACGATCTTCGGCCGCGCCATCAGCGCGCGCCCGATCGCCACCATCTGCTGCTCCCCGCCGGAGAGCGTGCCGGCCAGCTGATGCTGCCGCTCGCCGAGCCGCGGGAAACGCGTAAAAACCTCGTCGAGATCGCGATCGAGTTCGGACTGCTTGCGCAGATATCCCCCCATCAGGAGATTTTCGCGCACGCTCATCGCAGCGAGCATGCCGCGTCCCTCGAACACCACCGAAATTCCTGCGCCGGCGCGGTATTCGACCGGCTTCTGGTTGAGAAGGACATCCTCGAACAGCATCTCTCCGCCGGATGACGGCACGAGGCCGGCGAGCGTGCGGATCAGCGTGGTCTTCCCCGCTCCGTTGCTTCCCAGAAGACAGACGGCTTCGCCCGACGCCACGGACAGACTGACGTCCGAGAGCACCTCGACCGGTCCATAGCTCGCTTTCAAACCGTCAACACGCAGCATGCTGCGAACCCCATCTCATCCCCGGGGCAGGATTACGAAGACATGACTTTCTGTCAAGTGACTTGACACACAGGCATGACTTGTTCACCGTGGATCATGCAACGAGGACGTGCCGAAGAAGCGCCGGGGATGTCGTCTTGAAGCAATCGACGCGCCGCTCGCCGGCAAGAACCGTGTCAATCCGCCGCGGCAAGACGGCCGGCGCCGAGAAAAAGAAACTGCGCGCGCCGGCACCGGCCCGGCGAGACAAAATCCTGATCGGCACCAAGCTCAAGCATGCGCGGCTCGCCATGCGCATGACGCTGCGGGAGCTTGCCGGCAAGCTGAACTGCTCCGAGAGCTTCCTGTCGAAGGTTGAGCACGACCGGGTCCGGCCGTCGCTGTCGATGCTGCATCGCCTCGTCGGACATCTCGGCATCAATGTCGCCGCACTCTTTGCCGAGAACGGCGAGATCCCTCCCGTCCTCGTCATCAGATCCGGCGAGCGGCCGCTGATTATGACCGACCCGATGCGAAGCGGCCCCGGCATCGTGCTCGAACGGCTCGTCGCGCTGACCAAGGGTGTGCTGATCGAAGCAAGCATTCACCAGATCGCCGCAGGCGGACACACCGACGGGTTCATCTCGCACGCCGGCGAGGAAATCGGCTACGTGCTGGAGGGCACGCTTGAACTGCTCGTGGCCGGGTCGACCTACCGGCTCACGGAGGGCGATTGCTTCTTCTTCAGATCGGACCTTCAGCACGGCTATCGCAACACCGGAAACGGACCGACCCGCGTGCTGTGGGTGAATACGCCGCCGACGTTCTGAGCACAGCGATGCACCGGACAGTCTCTCCTTCAGTGAAAACGCTGCATGCTCTCCCGCGAGCCTAAAATCTTGCATGCACCAGCAAGCTTTCCAGCTCCGAGCCGGGTTCGCGCAGCGTGTCCAGCAGTTCGAAATGGTTGCGATCCGCGATCGGAATGAGCCGGCATCGCTTGTTCGCCGCCGATAGTGCATCGCGAAACAATCCAGCCTGGCGCTTGAACTCCGGCGACTCGTTTCCGCCATGGATGATGCTGACTGGGCAATTCACGTTGCCCGCATGATGAACCGGACTGAGCGCGCGTCCCTCGTCCGACGTCAGCTTGACCCATTCGCGCCGCATGCTGAGCAGCACCGGTTCCATGTCGTAGATGCCGCTGACACAGCTGACGCTCTTGAGAACGTCCGCAGGCGCGCCGAAGTCCTGCCATCGCGTCGTCGCCAGAACGGCGGCAAGATGTGCGCCCGACGAATGGCCGAACAGATGGATCGCATCAGGATCGGCGCCGAAATCACGCGCGTTGTTGTGGACCCAGACAACCGCGCGCCGGACCTGATCGGCAACGGCGGTCAGCGGGACATGCGGAAGCGCCTCGAAATTCAGGTTGATGTAGGTGAAGCCGGCCGGAACGAGGCTCAGGGCCGGGAACGCGCCGCTGAGATTGTCACGGCGCTTCCATTCGCCGCCATGCATGAAGACGTAGATCGGCGCGTTGGGAACAGCCGCCGGGAAAATCTCCAGGTCTTCGTTGAAGCCGTCGCCATAGCGCCGCGTCTGCATCGCGTTCGCGCGCTCGCGGACCTCGCGGCTGATCTCGCCCCAGTTGCCGACGACCTGCATCATGTTCGGCGCCCACTGGGTCTGGTCGAACGCGCGATTCAACTCGTCCTGGGTGTAGGACAAATAGACGGCAGGCTCCGCCGATTGCAGGTTGGATTCCTTTGCACTCACCCGAACACTCCAAACATCCGCAAGCACCCGCAGAAAACAACACCGCGCTTTACGACAGGACGCCGGTCATCAGCTCGTAGCGGCCGCGTTCGCACCTCAGCGTTCCGTCCCGCTGCAACCGCTGCAAGGCACGAGTGACCGTGACACGCGAGGCGCCGATCAGACTGGCGATCTGCTGATGCGTCAAGGCGACTGCGCGCTGCTCCGGGTTGCTGATCTGCGACAGCAGATTCGTGATCCTGATTTCCGGCGACGCCTGCGACACCTGAACGACGCGGCTTGCCAGCGTGCGCTGCTTCAGCGCGATGGTTTTCACGACCAGCATGCTGAGCTTCGGGTGCGCCGCCATCAGTTCGCACAGCATGGCACCGGAAATCATCAGAACTTCACAGGCCTCGATCGCGCTCGCCGTCGAAAATCGCGGTTGTTCGTCGAACACCGCGCCCTCGCCGCAGAGCGCCCCCTTGCCGACGATATCGATCAGGAATTCCTGGCCGTCGGCGCGGAACATGGAGATTGCGACACGTCCACTCAGTACCACGAACAGGTAGGTGCCCTGCTCGCCCTGACGGTAGACGATGCCGCCTTTCGGAATCGTCCGGCGCGCCCTGGCCGGCACGTGATCGACGAGGAAGGCGGCGAGATCGAGCGGCACGCGCAGCGTTTCGCTTGCCTGCGACCGCTTCGAGACTGTTGCCGAAATCTCGGACACCGCCATCGCCTTATCCATTGTCGCCTCCCTTGAGCGATTTCATCATCGCAGCGTCAAACCGCGACTAACCCGCCGCCTCTTTATGCAAGGCCGGCATGTTCGCAAGCCAGGCCGTCATTGCCGTGTGCTCGTCCCGCGCCGATTGCGCGAACGCGCGCGCTCGCAAGAATCCATGGATAAGACCGAGCCCCGAGCGAAACGTCACGGTGTTGCCCGCGGCGCGCAGCTTCTCCGCATAGGCGCGGCCTTCATCGCGCAGCGGGTCGTGCTCGGCGACGACCACGAAAGCTGGTGGCAAATTCGACAGATCGGCCTGCAGCATCGGCACCGCCAGCGGATTCGAACGGCTGCCCCTGTCCGGGCAGTACTGCGCCCAGAACCAGACCATCTCGGCCGCCTTCAGATAAGGCGCGTTCGCTTCGCTCCGGTACGACGGGGTCGAAAAATCGATATCCACGCATGGATAGAGCAGAAGCTGGCCGCGTATCCGGCGGGATGTGCCCCTGAACGCAAAGGTCATCGATGCGGCAAGATTTCCGCCTGCCGAGTCACCGCCGACGGCGATCGCTTCAGCATCGATGCCCAACGTGCGGGCATTGTCGAACACCCACTCGACCGCCGCCTGGCAATCTTCGACTGCCGCCGGAAACGGATGCTCGGGCGCGCGCGCATAGTCGACGCTGATGACGACGCACGGCGTATCGTTCGCCAACGCGGCCGTGATGCCGTCATGGCTGTTGACGCTGCCGACCACCCAGCCGCCGCCGTGCATGTAAACGAGCGCCGGCAACACTCGCTCCGAGGCCGGGCGATAGACGCGAACACGCACCGGCCGATCCGCGGGGATCTCGTGATCCGAGACGGAAAGCCCCGCCGGATAAGGCTGCCGCGCGGCGGCCGAGAGCGTTTCGATCCGCGCGCGCCAAGCCGCGACGCTCAGCGTGAGCGGCGGCTCCGGCCATGCCTTCTCAAGACCGGCAATGAAGGGAGCAAGTTCGGGATCGATGGCCATTCTGGTCTCTTTCCTTCTTGCGATGCTCAAAGCACCGAATGGACGAAACGGCCACCCGACATCGTCGCGAGGCATTGAAGCTTCAGCAGATCGTCAGGCGGCGTTTGCAGCGGGTCACCATCGAGGATGGCCATGTCCGCGTAGTAACCGGGTTGCAGCCTGCCCTTGATGTGTTCCTCGAAGGTGAACCACGCGCCGTTCGCCGTCATCGCCCGCAGGGCAAGCTCGGCGGACGCGCAGGCGTTCTTGCCGATTACCGTCCCCGTCGTGCGCTCGGCGCGCGCTCGCATCGTGCGCATCACCGCAAGCGGATTGTACGGGCTGTTGTCGGTTCCGGTCGCGACCGGCACGCCGATCTGCGTGAGCTGCGCGACGGGAGACACCAGCTCGCGCATGGCCTCGGGCAAGTCGAAGAAGCGCGTTCCGACCTTCCACACGTGGTAATCGGGAATGAGCGTGACGCCGATGCCCAGCGGCTTGAGTCGCGCGAGGACTTCGTAGGCAGCGTAGCTCATGTGTTCGAGCACCCAGCGCCGGCTGGAAATATAGAAGCGCGCGTGGATGCGCTCCAGAATCGGCAGCACCTCGTTCAGCTTGTCGATGACGATGGTGTGGACGCGCAGGTTATGCAACGCGGCGTGCTCGCACAGCTCCTCGAACTCCTTCGGATCGTTGGCCTGCTTGATGTAGCAGGACCAGCCGAGATCCCAGGGCCGGGCCTGCGAGACTGCGGCGGATGTCGGCTCGCCGCCGTAGGAGATAAAGATTCCGCCGACCCGCAGGTATGAATCGCCGAAGCCGCGATCGCGCGCGAGCGAGAGCCAGTCCCGCATATGGTTCTTGGCTTCCGCGACCGACGACCACACCGGGCTGACGACGAGGCCCATGCGCATGG
>JBEIPX010000549.1:0-2006 GCA_040376815.1 Bradyrhizobiaceae bacterium | reverse complement strand
CCGGCCTCGCACGCAGCGAGGCCGGCTTTGTTGTGCCCTGGATCACACCGCCAGATGCATGCCCGCATCCATGCGGACATACTCGCCGGTCATGTGACCTGACTGCGGACGCACCAGGAAAGCCACGAGCTCGGCGATATCCTTTGCTTCCGACGCCAGTTGCAGCGCCACACGCGCCTTGACCTGATCGCGCAACTGCTTCTGCTTTTCGGCGCCGACACCCTTCTCGAACCACGGCGTATCGATGTAACCGGGGCACACGGCATTGACGCGAATGAGCGGCGCCAGCGCTCGCGCCAGCGACTGCGTCATGGTGTTGAGCGCACCCTTGCTCGCCGCGTACGCAATCGACGAGCCCATGCCGCGAATGCCGGCGACCGATGAGATGCTCACCACAGATGAAGCGCGGCCGGTCTTTTTCGCCGCAGCTTCGAGTAACGATCGCGCGGCGCGCGTCATCTGGAACGGACCGATGGTGTTGACGGCATAGACCCACTGGAAGTCTTCAGCCGAAAGCCCGTCGAGGTTGCTGTGCTGCACATGCTTGGTCACGCCGGCATTGTTGACCAGCGCATGCAGTTCGCCCCAGGGCGCTGCGGCTGCCACGATCTTTTTGCAATCCTCGTCGCGTGATACGTCGCCCTGCACGACGACGAGCTCCGCACCCTTTGCGCGGCTTGTATCCGCCGTCTGTTCGGCTTCCTTCTTGCTCGACGAATAGTTGATGACGATGCGTGCGCCCTGGGCTGCGAGCAGTTCCGCGGTAGCCGCGCCGAGGCCCGAGGCCGACCCGGTGACGATGACGTTGAAGCCTTCCATTGGTGTTTCCTTGTTTGTGGGCCGTTCGGCGAGACGAGACAGGTTGTGGCGAGACCACCGGCAGCGCAACAGGCCAGTGGCGGCAAGCGAGTATAGTTCGCGTGTTCTGACGTTTCACCCAGCGAAACAAAAATTTTCGCACATCGCACATGCCGGAATGCAGGCCCGCGCGCTTGTCACCCTCTTGCCTTTTCACCATCATGCCGCCAACCAAGCAGAAGCATCAAATCCGCTGACTCAGCGGGTGACACATGCCCGACAAGACAGGGATGCCCGGCAGGCAGGGAGTGAGCGTGGCGGAGAGTGACAACATCGTCGTCCAGACGGCCGAAAGCATTTTCGCCGACCTCGCGGACTCGCAGGAGATCATCCGCACCGGCAACGGCAGCTGGAAGGCGCCGCTGTGGAACGCGCTGACCGAAGCAGGCCTGCCGCTCGCGTGGGTACCCGAAGAACAAGGCGGCTCGGGCGCGAGCCTTGCCGACGGCTTCGGCGTACTCAATGCCGCCGGACGTTCCGCAATCGCAGTTCCGCTGGCTGAAACCATGCTCGCCGGCTGGCTGCTGGCGAACGGCGGCATTTCCTCGCCCGATGGCGCGATGACGGTTGCGCCCGCAAGCCCGCGCGACCGGATCACCGTGAATGGCGACGGCACGCTCACAGGCCGCGCCCGCGGCGTGCCGTTCGCAAAAGAAGCGAAGCACATTGCCGTGTTCGCAATCGGCGTCAAAGGTCCGTCGATCGCTTTGGTCGATGCATCGGCCTGCACGATCACGCCCGGCCTCAACCTCGCCGACGAGGCGAGCGACACCGTGACCTTCACCAACGTCAAACCGCTTGAACTGAGGCCCGCGAAGGATATCGACCAGACCGCGCTGATGCTGATGGGCTGCGTCGTCCGCAGCCTGCAGATCGCTGGAGCGCTCGAGACGATGCTCGAAATCACCGTGCGCTATTCGAACGAGCGCGTGGCATTCGAGAAGCCGATCTCGAAATTCCAGGCCGTGCAGCACAACCTCGCCCGCCTCGCGTCCGAAACCGCCGCAGCCCTCGCAGCCGCCACGTCCGCCGCCGACGCGATTGCAAACGCAACCAGCTTCGACGATGCCGTGATGCTGGAAGCCACGTCGGCGAAAATCCGCTGCGCGGAAGCGGCCGAGCGAGGTACCGCCATCGCCCATCAGGTG
>JBEIPX010000100.1:0-8661 GCA_040376815.1 Bradyrhizobiaceae bacterium | reverse complement strand
GCGACTGCGACGCGCATCATCAACGAGGTGAAGGGCGTCAACCGCGTGGTCTACGACGTGACGTCGAAGCCGCCGGGGACGATCGAGTGGGAGTGAGTTACGAACGCTACTTATGCGGCGGCGTTGCTCCACACGAGCTTGAACGATACGCCTCGTAGCCCGGCGTGCCGGACCTGCTCCACGAACTCATCGGTGACATAGATCATCGACGCTCGCATGGGGAGCTTGAAGAGCGCCGCGGCTCCTATCCTTGCCGCATCGAAGACGTGCTTTTCGATAGTGAGAATGCTCCCGTCGTCAAACCGTACGACACGCGAACGTTCGTAATCCAGCGCATCAAGGACGGTCGTCGCGTTGAAGAACCGAACGTCTTCTCCCCGGACGGGCAGGATCTGGCCGTACTTGAGAAGGAGGGGACTCAACGCCTCGATAGCCGGCTGTTTCAGGAAGATCGAGTGTTCGCCGAGCCAGGGACAGTCCGAATAGGCTTTCTCCTCGCGGTCGATCCGCATGACGGGAGAATCCCAACTGGCAATCGTTGTGCCGTCCATCGCGAAGAATCTTTCGAAGTTGTTGTCGGCAGGAAATATCCATTCCTGATCTTCGCCAACCTCGAGTATGTAAACTGTCAGCGTCATGAAGGACTACTCGCATCGCAACGTTCGCGACTATGCATGATCTAAGGATGATGTCGACAGGATGCCAGCGCAACGCGTGATGGTGATAGCTTGATGCGGTCGGCATCTCGCCTCCCTGAACTGGCCGCTCAACCCCATCCCCTAAACCAAAGTCTCACGCGTCTCATACGCAGGTCGCACAGACGTGCGTCATGCTTTTCGCGTAAACGGGATCTGGTTCTCCTGCTTCCGCGAAAGGACAAGAGCAATGCCGACCATTACCACCAAAGACGGCGTCGAGATTTTCTACAAGGACTGGGGCAAGGGGCAGCCTATCGTGTTCAGCCACGGCTGGCCGCTGTCGGGCGACGACTGGGACACGCAGATGCTGTTCTTTCTGGCGAAGGGCTTTCGCGTCATCGCTCATGACCGGCGCGGCCATGGCCGTTCGACCCAGGTTGCCGACGGCCATGACATGGATCATTACGCCGACGACCTCGCGGCCTTGACCGCGCATCTCGATTTGAAAGACGCCGTGCATGTCGGCCACTCCACCGGGGGCGGCGAGGTGGTGCATTACATCGCCCGGCATGGCGACAGCCGCGTGGCAAAGGCCGCGATCATCGCCGCCGTGCCGCCGCTGATGGTGAAGACGGCCGCCAATCCGGGCGGGTTGCCGAAGGACGTGTTCGACGGACTGCAGGCGCAGACCGCGACCAACCGCTCGCAATTCTATTACGATCTCGCGGCCGGGCCCTTTTACGGCTTCAATCGTCCCGGCGTGAAGACGTCGGAAGCGGTCGTGCTGAACTGGTGGCGGCAGGGGATGATGGGCGGCGCCAAGGCGCACTATGACGGCATCGTCGCGTTCTCGCAGACCGACTTCACCGAGGATCTGAAGAAGATCAACGTGCCGGTGCTGGTGATGCACGGCGACGACGACCAGATCGTGCCGTATGACGATTCCGCGCCGCTCTCGGCCAAGCTTCTGAAGAACGGCACGCTGAAAACCTACAAGGGTTTCCCGCACGGCATGCCGACCACGCACGCCGACACCATCAACGCTGACCTGCTGGCGTTCATCACGGGCGTGTAGCGCTTTGGTGCTGAAATCTCGATGAGTTGGCCGTCAGCCAGCCGATAATGATGCCGGGCTACGTATAGGCTTTGCCGATCCGTCGAAGACAAGGCCGATGCAGCGCACCGGCCTTGTCTTCGATTCCCCCGGCATCACGCCGTGCCGCTGAATCGCAACGTTCAGAGGATCGCGTACATCCGGTGATCGATGCGGCCGGGGCCGTATTCGCCGTAGCCGACGGTGACGATTCCGCCGAGCCAGGCGTAACGCTCGTCCGACGTCTCGAACCTCGGCGTCGGCCGAACGTAAGTTTCCTCGAAGGGCAACCGCTCGCCCTTTGCCAGACGCTGACGGCCATCTTTCGGAAACCTGAGGAGGCCGTGCGACTCATAGTGGATGAGAACGCCGTCGTCGGTGCGCAACGTCGCACGAACGTCCATGCGGCTGATGCCGTCGGCGCCGACCGAAACCCAGTCGCCGCCGCCCGGCAGCATTTCGCCGCGCAAGCGTGGCCCTTCGAAGCGGCCGCCTGTCACCACGAAGGTCAACCGCGTGCCGAGGGCAGTGGAGATCACCTGTCCGGGTTCAAGATTGATGCTGATATCGAACAGATGCTCGACCGGCAACGCGCCGATCAGCGCGCGATCGAAGAACGGCAGTTGCTGGCCGGCGAGAGTTGTCGCGTTCGTCATGGTCATGTCCGTCATGCCGCTTCGAGCGCCTCTTTGACTTGCGCAAAATTGAAGAACGTATCCTTGCGCGTCACGAGTCCCTTGGCATCGACCTCGACGACGTCGAGGGCCCGGAATCCGCGGCGATCCTTGCCGGGCGGCTGGAACGTCAGCGTCCAGTCCAGGGTCCAGTGGTTGTCGCCGAGCAGGAGGCGATGCGTCTCGACGCCGAAGCCGGGGTAACGTTTGAACACCTCGGCAAATTCCTTTTGCAAGGCAGCGTTCCCGCGGACTTCGCCGGTCCGGCCGTGGGCCTGGAACGTCGAGTCGGGCGCGTGGAGGGCGAGAATCGTGCTGGGATTGTGGGACAACCAGGCTTGGGCATAGCGCTCGGCGATGTCGGCGATGTTCAGGGTAGTAGGGGTAGACATTGGTGGCCTCATGTTTCTTGGAATTGCAGCGGAATCGCTTCCTCCGGAGATCGCGCGGCACTTGCACTGGCCGCCGCGAACGGGCATATGAGTACATATGATTTTCATAGGGTCAAGATGCTATGATAAAAAAAGGCACTAAGAGGCCGGTTTCCGCGCGGCCCTCCGCGCCGGTTTCTCGTCGGGCCGTTCCAGCGGCTGTCCCGCAAACTCAATGCCCTGTGGCCCGGGCGCAAAACATCGTTGGCGATCGTTGGACCGTGCTCGTTCTTCGCGAACTGTTCATGGGCAACGGCCGCTTCGAGGAAATTCAGGCGCAGACCGAGGCAACGCCGCAGATGATTGCCGCGCGGCTGAAGAAGCTCGAAGCCGATGGCCTGATCGAACGCCGCCCGGACAGCCTCCGTCCTCTCCGGCATGAATATTTTCTGACCGAGATGGGACTGGCGTTTCATCCCGTGCTGCTGGCGCTGCGAGCCTGGGGAGAGACGTGGTTCAAGTCGGAGGCGGAGGAAGTCGCGATTCACTACACCCATGTTCCATGCGGGAAGGACCCCGGTTTGGGGCCCGGGTGCCAGCATTGCGGGGTGGCGATGCGACGAAGCGATCTCGTGCCCAGGCTGAGCGAAGTCTTCGCGGACGAGCGAAAGGCCCGACGCGCCGCGTTCAAGGCCGATCGCGCCTGAAAAGGAACCGGGCGGGCGATGAACGAATTCGCTTGAAAAGAGACTTCAAGTCTGTAAATTAAGACCTGAAGTCTGTAAATTGACCCGCAGTCTTTTCAGGGAGGATTTCTCATGGCCACTGCCGCGACCGCCAAACACGCCAACACGCAACAGGATATCCGTGCGCTGTTCGACCGCTACCATCACGCGTGGGAGTCTGCGGATGCCGACGCCATTGCCGCGCTCCATTCGTCGGACTCGACATTCTGGCTGCAGGACGGGTCGCCGCGCATTCAGGGCCGCGAGACGTTGCGCAAGCACTACGCAAATCTGTTCGCGCAGTACGGCAAGTTCGGTTGGGACATCAAGCGCGTCATGTTCGGCGATCGTCACTGGGTTTTCGACTACGACATGCTGATCGACATGAAGGATCGCAACGGCGAACCGTTCATCGCGCGCATTGCCATGCTCGACATCATCGACGTCAACGATGCTGGCGAGGTCACGCGCAAGGACGTCTACGTGGACGGCGCCGCCATGCGGGCGGGGATCGAACGTGCGGGACTTGTCTCGGCAAGCTAGCCTGATGGCGCAGCCGCCTTTGCCTGCATGGCAAACCCGGACAGCATCAGCTCGAACGGCTTCAGGTACTGTGAAGCGGCCTCGGACGGGTGAGGCGTGATCGCGCAAGCGATCGACGCTTCCATGATCGCACCGAGCGCCAAGCGGGTCGCGGCTTCGATCGTGGCTGATGAGGCGTCGCTCATCAGCCGCGACAGGCCGGAGCGGACCATTCCCGCAAAATGCCGATCGTCGATCTCGCGCCAGCGCTGCCAGCCGAGCACCATGGGGCCGTCGATGAGAAGGATTTGCCGATTGTCGGGATGATTGGAGCCTTTGACATAGGCCTGAAAGCTTTGCGCCATCTGCCGCGCCGGCGGCGCGCTGGACGTGCGCCGGGACGACGCGCTGGTGAGGTCTGCCGCGATCGCGGCCTGCAGATCGTCCACCACGCGTTCGAATATCGTCTGCTTGGAGTCGAAATGGTGGTAGACCGCGCCTTTCTTGCATCCGGCTTTTTCGGCAATGTCATCGATCGAGACTGCGTCATAGCCATGCTTGCGGAACAGAGTCCGGGCAGCGAGCAGAATCGCTCCTGTCGTTGCCGCGCTCCGCTCCGCCTGCTTCGCCATGTTCGTCTCTCTGCCTGACGCATCGCATCAGCGCCAATATCGTTGACCCGTCTGGTACGACAACTTCTGTCACAGCAGCATGCGGGATGCACGGCGCGCCAGCATTTTTTCACAATTGTTATGTAATCTCGCGGGCCCCATAGGAGAGGCGGCGAATGACCGACAGCACCGGCCAGCGGCGATTCTATCACGGCACCAAGGCCGACCTGAAACCGGGAGACCTGCTCGCAGCCGGCTATCGGTCCAACTTCGGCGAGGGCACGCCCCTGTCGTGGATTTATTTCACCGCCACGCTGGACGCAGCCACCTGGGGTGCCGAACTCGCTGCCGGCGAGGTACCTGGACGAATCTACATCGTCGAGCCGACCGGCCCGTACGTGGACGATCCGAATTTGACGGACAAGAAGTTTCCCGGGAATCCAACGCAGTCGTACCGATCCCGCGACCCGTTGCGCGTGACAGGCGAGGTCACGGAGTGGCAGGGCCATCCGCCTGAAACGCTCAAGGAGATGCGAGATAATCTCGCGCGCCTGAAAGCGGACGGCGCCACGATCATCGACTGATGGCTGGACGCTGCGTCTACTGCACGCTCCCGCTACCCTTCACCATCTCCGCGATGTGGCCGAGCTTGTCGGGATTGCGGGTGATGTAGATCGCGGTGATGCGGCCGTCCTCGATGTCGAGGGCGGTGGTTTGCAGCACGCCGCCGCGGTCGCTGCTGATGTAGCCGGGGAGGCCGTCGATCCAGACGGGGCGGATCATCTCGGCGGGCTGGCTGGCGTACTTGCGGGCGATACCGGCGAACATGCGCAGGATTTTTTTCAAGCCGACGATCGGGTTGATGAAGGCGAGCACCTTGCCGCCGCCGTCCGATTGCAACACGACATTCTCGGCGAGCATCGCACGCAATGCCTCGACGTTGCCGGTGGATGACGCGGTGAAGAAGGCTTTCGCGATCCTGTCGCCGTCCTCGCGCGCGACCTTGTAGCGCGGCTTGCCGTCCCGCACGTGCTTGCGGGCGCGCACGGCGAGTTGCCGCACGGCCGCCGCGTCGCGGTCGAGCGTGGTTGCGATCGTATCGAGCGGTTCGCCGAACACGTCGTGCAGCAGGAACGCCGCGCGCTCCAGCGGCGACAGGCGCTCCAGCGCCAGCATCAGGGAAAGCGTCAGTTCGTCGGCGCGCATCTCGTCATCCTCCGGCTCGACGATCGGCTCGGGCAGCCATGAGCCGACATAGGTCTCGCGCCGCGCGCGGGCGGACTTGATCGTATCGAGGCAGAGGCGGGTGACCGTGCGGCTGAGATAGTGCGCGGGCTGGCGCACCTCGTCCGTGTTGGCGCGCTGCCAGCGCAGCCACGCCTCCTGCACGATGTCTTCCGCCTCGGTCATCGAGCCGAGCATGCGGTAGGCGAGACGCTTGAGCCGCGGCCGCTGCGCCTCGAAGACCTTTGTTGCATCAGGCTGCGTCACGCGCCTTGTCCACGGGATGCTGGGCGCGCATGCCGACCGCGAGCCGGTTCCAGGTGTTGATCGCACCGACCATCAGCGTGAGGTTGACCTGCTCGGCCTCGGTGAATTCGGCCTTGATCAGCTCGTAGTCCGCATCCGACGCGCCGTTTTGCGGCAGCAAGGTCAGCGCTTCGGTCCACGCCAGCGCGGCGCGCTCGCGCGGCGTATACAGCGACGACTCGCGCCACGCGTTGAGCATATAGAGGCGCATCTCGCTCTCGCCCTCCTTGCGCATGTCGGTCGTGTGCATGTGGATGCAGTAGGCGCAGCCGTTGATCTGCGACGCGCGCAGTTTCACGAGGTGGAGAATCGTGTGCTCGATGCCACTGGCCTTGAGTGCAGTCTCGAGCGCGAGCAGGGCCTGGATCGGCTGCTGGGCGAGTTTGAAGTAGTTGTTCACGCGTTGGGTCATGGTCATCTCCATTTTATCAGGGTTCGATGCTGTGATGACGAGATGGCCGCGCGCGGCGTGACATCGGTTTCGACTTTTTCTGAAAGAAGCGAAAACAGCTGCGTTTTTAGGTAGTTGTCCTCTTCATATGCATTAGTATTGACTAATGCATTAGCCAATACTAAATGGTCGGCATGATGCAGCCGACACCAGTTCCCGTTGATGCGCTGATGCGAACGCTCGCCGATCCGACCCGGCGCGCTGTGTTCGAGCGCATTGCGCGATCCGACGAGATCACCGTGCGCGAACTCACGGAAGGCAGCGGCGTCACGCAGGGCGCCATTTCGCAGCATCTCAAATCGCTGAAACAGGCCGGCCTCGTCACCGAGCGGCCTTCGGGCCGACACGTCTATTACCGCGCGCAGCCCGAAGGCCTCGCACCGCTGGCCGACTGGATGAGTCACTACGCCACGTTCTGGAGTGAGCGGCTCGAGAACCTGCGCAAACTGCTGGAGGAGATCGATCCATGACCCAGGCCGCATTGCAAACCGCCACGCACAACATCGTCATCGACGAGGTGTTTCCACATGCGCCGGAGATGATCTGGAAAGCGCTGACGACGGATACGCTGATGGCGCGCTGGCTGAAGATGCCGATGGCAGGCTTCGCGCCGGTGAAGGGCACGCGCTTCACCTATCAAACGACGCCGGCAGGCAAATGGGACGGCACCATTCAATGCGAAGTGCTCGACGTCGTCCGGAACGAGCGCCTCGTCTACAGCTGGAGAAGCGGCCATAGCAGCAACGTCGGCTACGGCGCTGAACTCGACACGGTGGTGACGTTCACGCTGTCGCGCGTCGCCAATGGCACGCGCCTTCGCTTCGTTCACGCGGGCTTCGTCTTCCCGAGGAACGAACTCGCCCACAAGAACATGAGCGGCGGCTGGAAGCAGGTCGTGACGACGATCGGCGCGATCGCAGGCGAACAAGAAGCATAAATACAAATCTTTCAGGGACGGGACGACAGATGAGCAAGTCTTATACGGGCGGCTGCGCCTGCGGCGCGCTCCGCTACGAGATTGCGGACCAGCCGCTGTTTCAGAATTATTGCCAGTGCCGCGATTGCCAGCACAAGAGCGGCACCGGCCACGGATCGTACATGACGTTTCCAAGCAGGACAGCCGTGACCGTGAAGGGCGAGGCGTCGCAGTGGGACTTCGTCGCCGACAATGGCAACGTAAAGACGCGCAGGTTCTGCCCGGCCTGCGGCTCGCCGGTGTACATGACGTTCTCGCTGCGGCCGGAGTTCTTTACCATTCACGCCGCGAGCCTCGATGAGCCGGCGCGTTTCCAGCCGCAGGCGGTCACGTACCACATCCGCGCACATGCATGGGATGAGTTCGATCCGGCCCTGACAACATTCGACAGGATGCCGGGTTAAGCAGGCGAGCGGTAAACGACCGCATACCAGGCCGCACCGCCGGGATCGACGAACATCAAGAAAACCAAGAAGAAGGGAGTTGGCCGATGTCAGGCATTGCTCACAGGCACTATCGCTGGGTCATTGTTGCCGCTGGCGGTTTGCTCGGCTGCATCGCCATCGGCGCGATGTTCTCGCTGCCGGTGTTTCTGCAGCCGATCGCCAAGGAGACCGGCTGGTCGGTGACTGGCGTGTCGAGCGCGATGACCATCGCGTTCCTGTCGATGGCGTTCGCGAGCTTTGCGTGGGGCACACTGTCGGATCGGCTCGGCCCATTGCCGGTGGTGTTGACCGGCTCCGTCGTGCTCGCCATCAGCCTGTTTCTTGCCAGCCGTGCGACGTCGCTGCTCGAGTTTCAACTCATCTTCGGGCTTCTCGTCGGGGCATCAACTGCCGCGATCTTCGCGCCGCTGATGGCGTGCGTGACCAACTGGTTCGACACCCATCGCAGCCTCGCGGTGTCGCTCGTCTCCGCCGGCATGGGCATGGCGCCGATGACCATGGCGCCGTTCGCGGCCTGGCTGATCACCAACAACGACTGGCGGACGTCGCTGACGATCATCGCGACCGTTGTCGCCGCGGTCATGATTCCCGTCTCGTTCCTGATCCGCCGCGCGCCTGCGATGG
>JBEIPX010000277.1:0-4727 GCA_040376815.1 Bradyrhizobiaceae bacterium | reverse complement strand
CAATGACCCCTCACCCGCCTTCGATGCTTCGCATCTCAGGCACCCTCTCCCACAAGGGGAGAGGGAAGAGATTTCAATTCACCAGCACGGCGCCGTCGCAGCGGATGCCGGAGACCCACACGTCCGCCTGTCCGAGGCCGACGCCAAGCGCCGTCAGCGTCGAGGCCAGAAGCTGGTCGATCGGATTGGTCGCGGCCGAGAGGATACCGGCGACGGTCGCGCCGATGCCGGGAATCGGCAGGCCGAGCCCCGCGACCTGCACGTTGAGCGACAGATCGCCGAGCAGGCTCGCCGTCAGCGACGAGGTGAACGAGGTGGTGTTCACCGTTTTTTTCGTCTGCGCCTGAATGTCGGCATAGCTGAACGTCACGGGCGTCGGCGCGGCGTTCGCCATCGTCGCATGCGCGCGGCCGGACACCGACACAGGTCCGACCACCGCGAGCGTCGCCGCCGGCGGATTGGGTTTTATCGCGAAGTTTTTCATATCGGCTGCCGAGACGTTGCCGATCCACGCATCGACGATGCCGGGCGAGACGCCGAGCGTCGCGCTCGATGTGGCGATGTTCGGATAGCCGCAGGTCAGAGCGTTCAGCGCCGCGGTGCCCGACGCGATCTCGACATAGACCGGCACGTTGACGGAGGCGACGCCGCCGCCACCGAGCAGCTGCACCTGGAGCAGGATGCGCGTCTGCGCCGTGTGCACGCTCGCGCCCTTTTGCCCGACCTTGACCCAGCTCGTGCCGACCGGCCGCTCGCCGATCGTCGCCTGCACGGTGACGCCGGCGATGCCGGGCAGACCCGCAGCGATCGAGGCCGAGACCTGATTGGCGCCGTTGGCGAGGGCCGCGGCCGCCGACAGCAGACCGAGCGCGGATGCCGTGGCAGAGACCTTCGGCTTCTGGCCGATCGTCAGCCCGCTGTAAGGGCCGAGCGACACCAGCGACGCCGGCGTGACTTTGGTCGTCACGCCGGCGAGCGCCTGGGAAATGGAAGTCAACGCGGTTGTGGCCGCGTTGACCCCGTTCGCCGCTTTCTGCGCCGACAGCAACGCAGCGACGATATCGGTAACCTTGAGATTGGTGGCGAGCAGCGTGTCGTAGCTGACGCCGGTAATGCTGACCCGCTCCGCCAGCGCATTGAGGAAATCGAACATGTCGATCTTCGCATCCGCCAGCGCCTGGTAGTCCATGACCGAAAGCGACAGCGAAGCGCCGAACATGTTGCCGAGCAGCCCGTTCAGCACGCCGCCGTTCAGCGAGGCGAGGCGCGAGCCAATGGCGAAGGTGGCGAGCGCGGTGGTACTTGCAGTCGCCGTGGCGCGGATGTCGTACTCCGCCTGGCCCGACATGACCTTGCCGAAGAACAGCGGCGTCTTGGTCATCAAGGTCACGCGGACGGCGTTGGCGGAAGCCGCCGGCGACGGCGCAAAACGCGCCGCCGGCGTCAGCGCGGCGTTGGCCGTGTAGGTGCCGGGTTCGACCGACACCAGCGCGTTCGCGGGAAGATTGTTCTTCGCGAGTGCGGCGGCGGCGGCCTTCGAGGCATTGCCGAGGTCGCTGGCGGCGACGATCGCGGCCAGGTCGGCGGCGCTTTGGGTCTTGCGCTTGTCGGCGAAGATCGCACCGACATCGACGCCGAGCGCGGCGCAGCCCATTGCCAGCAGCAGGCCGCCCGCCGACATCATGGCGATGTTGCCGCGCTGATCGTTCGCAAATCGCTTTAGCAAACCTTTATCCTCATGGTGAGGAGCGCCGCTTGCGGCGCGTCTCGAACCATGAAGCCTCATCCTTCGAGACGCGGCTGCGCCGCTCCTCAGGATGAGGTGAAAGACATGAGCAAAACCGAAGCGATTCATCATGCTCAATACCCTCCTCGCGGAATCGCGGCCGAGCGTGCGATCGCCGACGACGGCACCGGCACGAAGGCTGGCAGCGAATAGATGAAGAGACCCGAAGCGTCGTAGTTGACAGTCACGACGAACACGTTGGCATCCGACGGCGAGGCCGCCGCATTGACGCTCACCTGCGCCGGCGTGATCAGCGGATAGGCGGCCGCGTGCGCCGTCACGTAGTTGCGGGCGAGATCGCCGCGCTCGCTATCGCTCAATCCCGCGATCGAGGTGCGCGCCGCCTCCGCGGCCAATTGCTGCACGCCGTGAATGACGGCGAGGTACGAGCCGAACATGATGATGCCGAACACCATCGCCAGGAACAGCGGCGTCACCAGCGCGAACTCGACGGCGGATGCGCCACGCGCGCAGCGCAGGCATCGTCTCGCAATTGTTCGAATAAAACGTCGGGATCGTTGCATGGCTTCGATTGAGCCACACAACCATTAAGTGCATATGAATCAATGTTATATTTATGGTAGTATGTATGTCCGCTTTGCCTCAGCGGTATTCCGGAGCCTGTGCGCCGGATCTGCTTGCGTGATCGCAATACTCACTTGCAGCGTTATACGTTTTCGCTGTGTGCCGAAGCTGATAGCGTCAATCAAATCCGCTGGAGTCGAGAAATCATGAACATCAAGACTGACGCACGCACCGCCACGCCCGTTCCGAACGATCTGTCCGCGTACTGGATGCCGTTCACGGCGAACCGGTCGTTCAAGCGGTCCCCGCGCATGGTCTCCGGCGCGAAGGACATGCACTACTTCTCGGCCGATGGCCGTACGCTGATCGACGCGGTCGCCGGCATGTGGTGCACGAACGCGGGTCACGGCCGCGAGCAGATTGCGGCTGCCATCGCCAAGTCGGCTGCCACGCTCGACTACGCACCGCCGTTCCAGTTCGGCCATCCGCAGGCGTTCGAGCTTGCAAGCCGCATCGCCGAGCTCGGCCCCGAGGGCATGAACCACGTGTTCTTCTGTAACTCCGGTTCGGAAGCGGTCGACTCGGCGCTGAAGATCGCGCTCGCCTATCACCAGTTGCACAAGGAAGGCACTCGCACGCGCCTGATCGGCCGCGAGCGCGGCTATCACGGCGTCGGCTTCGGCGGCATTTCCGTCGGCGGCATGGTCAACAACCGCAAGATGTTCGGCACGCTCCTGACCGGCGTCGATCATCTGCCCGCCACCTATGACCGCGACAAGCAGGCCTTCACCAAGGGCGAACCGGAATACGGCGCGCACTTCGCCGACGATCTCGAGCGCATCGTCGCGCTGCACGGTGCCTCCACGATCGCGGCGGTAATCATCGAGCCGATGGCCGGCTCCACCGGCGTGCTGCCGGCGCCGAAGGGCTACATCAAGCGCTTGCGCGAAATTACGCAGAAGCACGGCATCCTGCTGATCCTCGACGAGGTCATCACCGGCTTCGGCCGTCTCGGCTTCGGATTCGCCGCCGAGCGTTACGGCGTCGTGCCCGACCTGATCACCTTCGCCAAGGGCGTCACCAACGGCGCAGCGCCGATGGGCGGCGTGCTGGTGCGCGACAAGATCCACGACGACTTCATGACCGGCCCGGAACACATGGTCGAATTGTTCCACGGCTACACCTACTCCTCGCACCCGCTCGCCTGCGCCGCCGGTCTCGCCACGCTCGACATCTACCGCGACGACAAGCTGTTCGAACGCGCCAAGGCGCTGGAGCCGAAGTGGGCCGAGGCCGTGATGGCGCTGCGCAAGGAACCGAACGTGGTCGACATCCGCACCGTCGGCCTCACCGCCGGCATCGACCTCGCCCCGAACGACGGCGGCGTCGGCAAGCGCGGCTACGAAGCGCTGGCAGCTTCGTTCCACGATCATGATCTCATGATCCGCACCGCGGGCGACACGGTGGTGCTGACGCCGCCGCTGATCGTCAGCGAGGATCAGATCGGCGAGATCGTCGAGAAGACGGCGAAAACGATCCGCGCGGTCGCCTGAAGCGGCTCGCTCCGGACGACACGAATCGCGGAACTGTGCATTTCGGCCGCGGGCGAGCTAGGCTCCTCGCGGCCGAATCACGTTCCGTGCTAGGGTGGACCGGCTCGTTTAGCGTCTGGCGGGAGTTGACCGGTTGATCCGTATTTCGACGATCTTCATCGCCATCTGCATGGTGCTGATCGCCGCGTCGCTTGGACTTGCCCTCTACGCCCTGTTCGGGCTGAGCCGGGTCGAATCCGGCATCGTCGCGCTGACCGCGCTGACCTTCCTCATCCTCTACAACGCCGTATCGATGCGGCTGCGCGACCGCAACGATGTCGGCGGCCAGATTGCCGATCTGTCGCGCGGCACCGCCGACCTCGCCCGCCAGGTCGGTGAGTTCGGCCGCCGCCTCGCCGCGGTCGAGAACCGCGTCGCCAACGTCAACAACAACGGCGCCGACCGCAATCAGGCGGTGCTTGCCGAAATCAACGACCTCGGCGCGATCGTCAAGCAGCTCGCAATCTCGGTGGCCGCGCATGACGACGCGCTGGCCGAGCGACCGCAACCGCCCGCGCCGCAGGGCGACCTCGAATGGACCGACACCGGCATCGCCAATCTCGACGAGATTTCAGAAGCAGCGGCACCGGCGGCCGAGAAGCCTGCTCCTGTGGCGCGTCCAGCCGCAGCGCCAGCGGCTCCGGCCGTTGCTGCAGCGCCTGCGCCCGTAGCCGAGAAACCCGCCGCAAAGCCGATACCCCCTCAACCGGCGGCGCCGGTGAGCCCCGATATCATTCCGGTGATCCGTAGCGCGATCGAGAACAACCAGGTCGAAATCTTCCTTCAACCGATCGTGACGCTGCCGCAGCGCAAGGTGCGCTTCT
>JBEIPX010000020.1:0-16346 GCA_040376815.1 Bradyrhizobiaceae bacterium | reverse complement strand
GTAAAGTAGCGCCGCGGTCGGCGCATGGATCTGCTGGCCGAGAATGTTGATGCGGACCACACGCCGCTCACTTTCCGGAATACGGGTGAAGCTCACCTTCTCGATCGGCGCGATATCACTGATCGGAATCCGGTAGATCGCAGCGACCTCGTCGGGGTTGGCGTGCGGTGTCATGCCCGGCTTGCACCAAAGGACGACCGGCGTGATCAGATAACCCGAACGCGTCGGATAATCGTCGAGCAGGCCGAGCGCATCGCTTTCGCCGAGCTTCAACCCGATCTCCTCATGCATTTCGCGCAGCGCCGCCTGCACGACGGTTTCGCCGGCATCGCAGCGTCCGCCCGGCAACGCCCACTGCCCGCCATGCGCACGCAGCTTGTTGACGCGGCGCGTCAACGCGAACGCCATTGCGTCCGAACCGTCGTCGGCCGGAAGCAGCGCGATCGCGACCGCAGCGCGCTTCAGCCCTTCCGCACCCGCGGCATCGTGCGGCTGGCGCGGAAAGGCTTCCAGCCTGGCGGCGATGAGTTGGCGCGACGGTTGATCGAACGTCAGCATCTGCTCGGGCGATTCCAGAAGGGACGGGCAACATTCATCAACCACAGAATTCCGTTTCCGGCTATGGTGCGCATCGCATGCAGCAATGCATTCCGCATCACCGGATTCCGGATCATTCATGGCCAGCACTCTCATCAACGCCCCGCCTTCCGCCAAGGCGACGGCTCGGCAAAGCGAAACCGAAACGTTCGCGGAAGCGGCGATTCAGAATGCCAAGCGCGAAGGGCTGTGGCTCGCGGTGCGCGCCCGCTGGGTCGCGCTCGCGGTCATCGCGATCATGCTGCCGTTTCTCAATCCAACGTGGGAGGTCACCTACTATCTGGCGCTGACATCCCTGTTCGCACTGATCGGCTGGGCACAGCTCAAGGTGGGGCGCGCCGGTGTTTCGCGTCCCGAATTGCTGCTGATGTTCTGCGACCTGGCGCTCATCACCTTCATCGCGGTCGTTCAAAATCCATGGAGTACGTCGGGCTGGCCGCCCGCCTCTCAGTACCGCTTCGATACCTTCATCTACTTCTTCATCTTTCTCGCCGGCGCAACGCTCGCCTATTCATGGAGAACCTTGATTGCGATGGGAGTCTGGGCATCGGGTCTATGGGCTCTCGGCGCCGTGTACGTCTACCTGCAACCCCACAAGATGACCCACATTACCGATGCGATCCGCGCCGCGACCTCTGACGCGCGGCTGCTCGCGCTGCTCGATCCAAACGACATCAATATTCCAAACCGCGTGCAGGAGATCGTCGTGTTCCTGATCGCGGCCTGCACGCTGGCGATCGCCGTGCGCCGTTCGAACATGCTGCTCTTGAAGCATGCCTCGCTTGAACGCGAACGCACCAACCTCGCGCGTTACTTTTCACCGAATGTCGTGGAGGAGCTGTCAAAGAACGACGAGCCGCTGAAGCAGGTGCGCACGCAGGACATCGCGGTGCTGTTCGTCGACATCGTCGGCTTTACCTCCTTCGCCGACGGCAAGCCGCCGGAAGACGTTATCGGTACGCTGCGCGAATTTCACGGCCGCATGGAGACGGAAGTGTTCAAGCACGGCGGCACGCTCGACAAGTATCTCGGCGACGGCTTGATGGCGACGTTCGGCACGCCGTTCAGCGGGCCGATGGATGCGATCAACGCACTTGCCTGCGCGCAGGCGATGATCACCTCGGTCGACGATTTCAACCGCGAACGCGAGGCGGCCGGAGAAGTGCCGATCCGCGCCAGCTTTGGCCTGCACTACGGGCCGGTCGTGCTCGGCGATATCGGCCGCAACCGGCTGGAGTTCGCCGTCATCGGCTCGACCGTCAACGCGGCTGCGCGGCTGGAGGCGCTGACGCGCCATCTCGGCTGCGTGCTGGTGGCAAGCGACGCGCTGGTGCAACGCGCGAAGGTGGAGAAGGCTGGTGGCGACGAGACGACATTTCTCGTCCAGCAACCCGCGCAAAGCCTGCGCGGGCTCGAGCATCCGATTGGGGTGTGGACACTGACGCAGAGAGCGTGAAGCGCGCTACTCAATCATTTCCGCTACGGCCTTGCCGCAAGCGATCGTGTCGGCCTGGCCGCCGAGATCGCGGGTCCGCAGCGTGCGCTCCGCCAGCGTCCGCTCGATTCCCTTGACGATCGACGCTGCCGCAGCCGGCTCGCCGAGATGCTCCAGCATCATCGCCGCCGACCAGATCATGCCAATCGGGTTCGCGATGCCTTGCCCGGCGATATCCGGCGCTGAACCGTGCACGGGCTCGAACACGGACGGATATTTCCGTTCCGGATTGATGTTGCCGGATGGCGCGATGCCGATGGTGCCGGTGCAGGCGGGACCGAGATCGGAGAGAATGTCGCCGAACAGGTTCGACGCAACGACCACGTTGAATTTGTCGGGGCGCAGCACGAACAGCGCCGAGAGAATATCGATGTGATACTTGTCCCACTTGATGTCGGGATAGTTCTTGGCCATCGCTTCCACGCGCTCGTCCCAGTACGGCATGGTGATCGCGATGCCGTTCGACTTGGTCGCCGACGTCAGATGCTTCTTCGGCGTTTTCGTCGCGAGCTCGAACGCGAACTTGAGCACGCGGTCGACACCGATGCGGCTCATCACCGTTTCCTGCACGACGACCTCGCGATCGGTGTCGGGGAACATACGCCCGCCGATGGCCGAATACTCGCCCTCGGTGTTCTCGCGCACGACCCAGAAATCGATATCGCCCGGCTTGCGATTGGCGAGCGGCGATTCGACGCCCGGCATCAAGCGCACCGGGCGAAGATTGACGTACTGATCGAACTCGCGGCGAAACTTGATCAGCGATCCCCAGAGCGAAATGTGATCGGGTATCTTCTCGGGCCAGCCGACGGCGCCGAAATAAATCGCGTCATGCCCTCCGATCTGGGCCTTCCAGTCGTCGGGCATCATCTGCCCGTGCTTCTCGAAGTAGTCCCAACAGGCGAAGTCGAACATGTCGAACTTCAGATCGACGCGATGCGCCTTGGCAGCGGCTTCCAGCACGCGGATGCCCTCGGGGATGACCTCCTTGCCGATGCCGTCGCCCGGGATGACCGCAATGCGATAGGGTTTCTTCGCCATTTTGTTCTGCTCCGTCGCCGCAAACTTTTGTTTGCCTATAGAGCAGAATTCACACGCCGCCTATACGCCGTCGAGCACAATGATGGTCGGCGTTTTTGGAAGACTTCCGATCGAGACGGTAAGCGAGCGCGAGGGCCGCAAGTCCATTTCGAACTGACCGCCCATCCGGCGATGGAAATCGCTGAGCGGCGTATCGAAGCGGTGCATCGGCAGCACGATCGACGATCGCAGGCGCTTTGTCAGCTCGGACATGCCTTCGACCGACATGGTGTAGCCGCCGTCGATCGGCACCATCACGACATCGAGCCGGCCGATGGCCGCGATGTGCGTCTCGTCGAGCGGGTGATGCAGGTGGCCGAGATGGCCGATGCAAAGGCCTGCGACCTCGAAGATGAAGATCGAGTTGGCGTCCTTTTGCAGCGCCTCGGCGTCGAAACGGAAGGCGCGGATGTCGGTGGTGACGTTGCGGATATAGATGTCGCTGATCGCGAAGTTGTGCTTCGCCGGCTGGCCGCCCTCACCCCAGCCATGCAGGATGTGCTGGATGCGTGGATCCGGCGACAGGGTGTAATGCGTCGAGTGCGCGCGGTTCATCGTCGCGATGTGCGGCAGCCGTCCGCCGAGCGTGTAGGCGCCGCTGAAGTCGGTGGCGACGGTTACCCCGTCCGGCGTATCGATATAGTAGGTCGAATGGCCGGCGTAGGTGATTGTCACCTCTTCCTTGCGTACAGGCGGCGCATTCCGGCGCGCCTGCGCGAATCTTTGCGGCTGCATGTAGTTGGCGTAGATCACGTTGGGAACGGCGTTGGCGACGGCCAGGCACTGGCTTGCCGGGATCGCCTGCGCCGGCTGCTGGGTCAGCCGCGGCGCGGGCAGCGTGTCGTTGCGAGCGGGTGCGTGATGCTGGTGATGATCATGCGCGGCGGCATGCGACGCCAGCAGTCCGAGTACCAAGATACAGGCTAGACGTGTCGCACGCATGCTGCGCTACCTTGCCGGGGCCACCCGTGACAAGAGTAGTGGTTTGCCCCGATCCGGAGCAAGCCATCTTATGCCGCAGCAGCCTCTCCGGCTTCGAGACGGCGGTGAACCTCTGCATTAATATCGAGCAGCGCCCGGCGAAGATGCGTCTTGACCGTGTTGACGGGAATTCCGTAGCGGCGCGCGATCTGTTCGCGGTTCTCGTTGCGCAGGTAAGCCAGGATGATCATGCGCCGCCTGTCCGGACTCATGTTCCGGAAAGCGGCGAATGCCAACGCCCGCATGCGTGACATATCGAGCTCATAAGCCGGATCGGCATCATCCGACGGCAGAGCGAGGATTTCGCTGCCATCCTCGATCGTCACAAGCTGCTGCTTGCGCATGATGTCGATCGCTCCGTTGCGGATGATCGCCACCATCCAGGCAATTGGCGAGGCCAGCGCAGGATCGTACGAGCGAGCGCGCCGCCAAATCCTGACGTAGGCGTCCTGCAACAGATCATCGGCGACGGAGCGATCGCGCACGATCCGCAGCGCGACGCCATAAAGCTTGCGGTTGGTCAGGCCATAGAGCTGGGCGAAGGCTGATTTGTCCTCATCGGCGACGCGCCGGAGCAATCCCAGCAGACGACCGGACACCGCGCGCGGGCGGCCCTGCATCTGCGTCCCACCGTCGTCCATCGAAGGTCCCCAATGCCTTTTCGACAAGGCTTTCGACACGGCCGTCCGAACAGCCCGAGCGGTAATGGAGAACCCTCTGCTGCTTCCGGCTCTACAGGCAAAATCCGCAACAAGTTTCAGGGGGCGTTCAATTTATTCGGCAGGGCTCGCTTCATGCTTGCGGAAGCGGCCTCCCCTTCAACGGCCAAGATGCGGAATTTACGGCGCTTCCTGAAACCCCGAACCGTTGATCCGTAATTTCGAGGTTCGTATATTGCACAGGGAACTCACCCTTGTTGATCACCGGCTTTCTCGGCCAGTTGTGGATGCGTCAAGCGATGACCGACGACCTCGAGGACAAGCTCGAGCTGGTTGCCGCTGGCGATCGGGTTGCCTTCCGCGCGCTCTACAAGGCGGCCGGTCCGCGATTGCTGAGCATTTGCAAACGGTTCATGCGCAACTCCGACGCCGCCAATGATGCGCTTCAGGAGATCATGTTCCGCATCTGGGAGAAATCGCCGCTGTTCGACCGGAGCAAAGGCGACGCGATGGCCTGGATGTCGACGCTGGCCCGCAACGTGCTGATCAACCGGTTGCCCGACAAGCAGGCGGCGACGCTGTCGCTGCATGGCGAAGAGATCGCGGCGCTTGTCGATGCACTCGCGATCAGCCGCGATCCTTCGCTGGGCCCTGATCTGCACAGGTGCCTCAACGCATTGAAGGAAGAATACCGGCAATGCGTAATCCTCGCCTACCACTATGGCCTGAGTTACGAGGAACTGGCGACGTTGAAGGCCGTTCCCGTTGGAACCATCAAGACCTGGATTCATCGTGCAGTCGGTCAGTTGCAAGCATGTCTCAGTCAGTAAAACCCGATGAGGCGCTCGCCGCCGAGTTTGCGCTGGGCCTGATCCGCGGCCACGAGCGCAGCAACTTCGCCGCGCGAGCGAAAACCGACGACGGCTTGCGGCTTCAGGTCGAGGCCTGGGAGCAGCGGCTTGCCCCACTCGGCCATGACGCTGCAAGCGGCGATGCCAGCGCCCCGCTACCGCCCGCTGGCCAGTTCGAGAAGATTCTCGCGCGCATCGACGAAGCCGGATTGCAGCTGCCGGGAACGCGAACCCAGCGCAGCACCGGCGCGCCGTGGAAAGAAATCAGTCCCGGCATCTCCTCACGTGTGCTGCATATCGATCGCGCCAGCAACCGCATCTCGGTTTTGATCCGCATGGTGGCGGGCGCGACCTACGACGCGCACTCGCACGACATCGAGGAAGAAACGCTGGTGATCGAGGGCGACTGGCGTATCGGCGACCTGCATCTGAAGGCCGGCGATTACCATGTCGCATCGACCAGCGCGCATCACTGCGCCGGCCACACGGTATCGGGATGCCTGATCCATGTTGTGACGAGCAGGACGCCGCAACCGGGCGCGCAAGGACCGGTCGGGATGCATGGATGCCTTGCCAAACGGCAGCCTGACAAATGATTGCCGTCATATTGCGATCGTGTTTATTGAACGTGATGCTCATGCGTGCTGAAGCCCGTATCGTCTGAAGCCGGAGCGCCGGATTCAGGATCGGAACTTGTCATCGTATCGATCGGTTGCAGAAATGGCCGGGCCTGACGAACGAGGCGACGATCTTGCCGCAGTCTACGCGCTGGGCCTTGTGCGCGGCGCCGATCGCGACGCGTTCATGGCACGGCTTGCGAACGACGAGGGCCTGCGTTCGCTGGTCGAACACTGGCAGCGCGTCTTTGCCGTCATCGGTGAGCAGGACGCCGCCGATGCGTCCGAACCGCCCTCCGGCCTGTTCGAGAAAGTGCTCGACCGGATCGATACGGAAGGCGTGCAACTGCCCGGCACGAAAACCCGCCGAAGAGATACCGCACGGTGGCGGGAGATTTCACCCGGAATTCATCGGCGCGTTCTGAACGTTGATCGCAGCGCCAACCGCCTGTCGGTGCTCGTGCGCATGGACCCCGGCGCCATTTTCCGATCGCACTCACATGACCTCGCAGAAGAGACGCTGGTGCTCGAAGGCGACCTGTGGCTGGGCGACCTCAAGCTGATGCCCGGTGATCATCATCTGGCGCTGCCAGATACGCAGCATCCGGTCGGCCGCACGGTGTCCGGGTGTCTCGTCCACATCACCCGAAGCCTGTCCGACTCGTAAAGCCGGCCTCTCGTAACTGCCTGCTGGGTCGTTGCAGATCACCTGCAACGCAAAAGGCGCGCAGCCCTGCGGCCGCGCGCCTTTTTATGCAAGCGCCTGACGATCAGTATGGCGCGTAATAGTAGTGGCGCTGGCGATGGCGGCGGCGCGGTTCGACGTACACCGGCTCATCGACGACATAACCGCCCTGACGTGCGAAGGCATAACGCGGGTTGATGCTGCAATAGCCGCCGCGGCCGGATGCGCTGGCCATGCACTGGCCATAGCTCGTATAGGCGCAATCGCCCGGACTGCCAGTGCTGCGCGACACGAAACAGTAAGGATAGTCATAGCTCGCACTCGCCTGAACGCTGCCGAGGGAGATCGCGGCTCCGACGAGGGCCAAAGCCAGCATGATCTTGCGCATGTTATTCTCCTTGAAGATAAACCGTTGGATCAAATCGCCGGCGTCAGGTTGGTTCCGGTCCGGTGACTTTGTCGAATTGGGCGTTCGTCATAGCAGCCCGCTGGATGTTCCGCTTTGCAGATTAGACGTACCGGCCATCCAAAAGGTTCACCTCAGGCCGACGATCTAGCCGCCAGCTCATGAACAGCCCGTGAACCCACCCACGCACCTCCGGGGTGCCATTGTTGAATGCTGCGGCCGCCGGTCCGCTGCCTATTCGTCGCACCTGTCGGGAACCAGGCGAGTGCGATGACAGGCAGCCGGTTGCATTCCATTGCTTACGCACCTGCGAAGGCGATCTACGCCTAAAGTCGGATACGGCAAGTCCATTTGATGCATCGCGGCACAACTCAATGAACCGGACAGCGAATGGCTCTGCGGCGCAGAGGCTTCCTACACCGGATCGTGATGGCAGCCCCGCACCGCTATAAGGTTGCGGCATGCCTCGCGTCACTTTTCTGCTTGCCAAAATCCTGCGCAAGCATTTGTGTTGCCGCAACGAAACGTGACGCCCGCAAAGCGGACGGACAGAAGATCAACAGGGAGGAAGTAAATGGGCAAGAAAACCGAACACAATACCGACCGCCGCCGTTTCCTGGCAGCCGCTGCCGCGGGTGCCGCAACGGTCGCCACGCCGAGCATCGTCTCGGCGCAGGGCCCGGTCAGCATGCGCTTCCAGAGCACGTGGCCGTCGAAAGACATCTTCCACGAGTACGCGCTGGACTACGCCAAGAAGGTCAACGATATGACCGGCGGCGACCTGAAGATCGAAGTGCTTCCGGCCGGTGCAGTGGTTCCCGCCTTCGGCCTGCTCGAAGCAGTGTCGAAGGGCACCCTCGACGGCGGCCACGGCGTGCTCGCCTACCACTACGGCAAGAGCAACGCGCTGGCGCTGTGGGGTTCGGGTCCGGCCTTCGGCATGGATGCCAACATGCTGCTGTCCTGGCACAAGTACGGCGGCGGCAAGGAGCTGCTTGAGGAGATCTACAAGTCGATCGGCGCGCAGGTTGTGTCGTTCCCCTACGGCCCGATGCCGACCCAGCCGCTCGGCTGGTACAAGAAGCCGGTCACCAAGGCCGACGACCTCAAGGGCCTGAAGTTCCGCACGGTCGGCATCTCGATCGACGTGTTCCAGGGCCTCGGCGCCGCGGTGAACGCGCTGCCGGGCGGTGAAATCGTCGCCGCAATGGACCGCGGCCTGCTCGACGCGGCCGAGTTCAACAACGCATCGTCGGATCGTGTCCTCGGCTTCCCGGACGTCTCGAAGGTCTGCATGCTGCAGAGCTATCACCAGAACGCCGAGCAGTTCGAGATCATGTTCAACAAGGCGAAGTACGACGCGCTGCCCGAGAAAATCCGCGCGATCATCGCGGTCGCCACCGAAGCAGCCAGCCAGGACATGGCGTGGAAGGCGATCGACCGTTATTCGCAGGACTACGCGGACATGCAGTCGAAGGACAAGGTCAAGTTCTACAAGACGCCCGACTCCGTGCTGCAGAAGCAGCTCGAAGTCTACGATCAGGTGACGACGAAGAAGGCGGCCTCCGATCCGCTGTTCAAGAAGGTCATGGACTCGCAGGAGAAGTTCGCCAAGCGCGCGTTGCAATGGGAACAGGACACCGTTGTCAGCCGCCGCATGGCCTACACTCACTACTTCGGACCGAACGCGAAGAAGAAGACCTGATCGCTGCCACCAAAACAGGCACCAGCCGGCCCGCCGGCTGGTGCCTTCCTTTTGACGGGTACACAGTCCGAGCGCGGAAGCCGGTGCTGCGGTACGCCCAAAAGCCTACGTTTCCCGCATCATTTTTCACTCGGGCCGGTTTCCCTTACGCCGGAAAGTGCTAGTGCTCTCCGCTCGTTTCCTCCTTCGGCAGCCATCCATCATGGGCGTACAACGGATTCTCCACTTCATCGACGAGGTCAGCACGCTCGCGGGCAAAGCCGCCGCGTGGCTGATCATCGCTCTGATGGGTCTCATCTGCGTCGAGGTCTTCAAACGCTATATCTTGAATGCGCCCACAGCCTGGATCTTCGATGCGTCGAACATGCTGTACGGGACGCTGTTCATGCTTTGCGGCGCTTATGCGCTAGCGCAAAACGCGCATGTGCGCGGCGACTTCCTCTACTCGGCGATGAAGCCGCGCACGCAGGCCTCGCTCGATCTCATCCTCTACATCGTGTTCTTCATCCCGGGCATCGCGGCACTGGTCTACGCCGGATACGATTACGCCGGCGATGCCTGGCGCATCAATGAACACTCCAACATCACCGCAGACGGCCCGCCCATCTATCCGTTCAAAACAGTCATCCCGATCGCCGGCGCGCTGATCCTGCTGCAGGGGTTCGCCGAGATCGTCCGTTGCGTCGTGTGTCTGCGAACCGGCCAGTGGCCGCCGCGGCTCAAGGACGCACAGGAGATGGACGTGCTCCAGGAGCAGCTCTCGCAGAGCGAATACATCGACGAAGAAACGCGCAACGCCGCGGTGGCGAAGGCGCAGAACATCGCGGAAACCGCGCGTCAGCGCGACATGTCGGGGAAGTCATGATTATCAGCGACCCGGCACTTGGCCTGACGATGTTGGGCCTCATCGTGATCGCCATCATGATGGGCTTCCCGACGGCTTTCACCCTGATGGGCCTCGGCGTCTTCTTCGGCTTCTACGCTTTCTACGTTCCCGGACAGTATTGGTTCGACAACCGCGTTTTCGACCTGATGGTCCAGCGTACCTATGGAGCGATGACCAACGAGGTGCTGATCGCCATCCCGCTCTTCGTGCTGATGGGCTACGTGATGGAGCGCGGCGCGCTCGTCGACAAGATGTTCTACGCAGTGCAGCTTTCGTTCCGGCGCGTTCCGGCGTCGCTCGCTGTGACAACGCTCGTCGTTTGCGCATTCTGGGGCATGGCCACGGGCTTGGTCGGCGCCGTCGTCGTGCTGATGGGCGTGGTCGCGCTACAGCCGATGCTACGCGCAGGCTACGACACACGCCTGGCTGCGGGGGTCATAGCGGCAGGCGGTACGCTCGGCATCCTGATTCCGCCCTCGGTGATGATCATCGTCTATGCCGCGGTCGCCGGCCAATCGGTGGTGAAGCTCTACGCCGCCGCGATGTTCCCCGGACTGTTTCTCGCATTTCTTTACGTGATCTACGTGATCAGCCGGGCGCTATTGAATCCGTCGATCGCGCCGCGCTTGCCGGAAGATCAAATGCAAATCGCCGTTCCGGACTGGATGCGCGGCTTCCAGTCCGCATACTCGAACAACATGGCGGCAGGCCTGTTCCGATCGTTAGTATCGCCATCGAAAGCGGCGGAAATCGAAACCGAGCAAGGTCGCCTCACCTACCCGCGTCTGCTCGCCAACGCAGGTTTCGCGCTGGTGCCGCTGACGCTGATCAGCGGAATTCTCGGATTGTTGTGGTGGTACGTCGTCATCCATTCGCAGCGCAAGGCCGATGCTCCGACGGAAGAGATAGAGCAACTCGGCGCAGCGCCTGCTGCGGCCGGGCCGGTTGTCGAAGCCGGCGTATCGACGAGCTTCTATATTACCTTCGCCATCGTAGCCACTTTGGCGGCCGTGATGATCGTTCGCTATTACAGCCGGATGAACGCGGAGCGTCTCCAGGTCGTGAAGCTTCTGAGTACATCAGTGATGCCGATGGCAATCCTGATCGTTCTCGTTCTCGGCGCGATCTTGTTCGGTATCACCACGGCGGCTGAATCCGCTGCAATCGGGGCGGCCGGCGCCTTTGTCTTGGCGCTGTTTGCGCGAACCCTGAACTGGAAGCGGACCAAGGAAGCCGTTTTTCTGACTGCGAAAACGACAGCAATGGTCTGCTGGCTGTTCGTCGGCTCCGCGCTGTTCTCGGCGGTATTCGCACTGCTGGGCGGCCAGGCACTGATCGAGCAATGGGTTCTGTCCATGAACCTGACGCCGATACAATTCATGATCCTGTCGCAGGCGATCATTTTCGTCCTCGGCTGGCCGCTGGAATGGACCGAGATCATCATCATCTTCGTCCCGATCTTCCTGCCGCTCCTGAAGCATTTCGGCATCGACCCCGTTTTGTGGGGCGTGCTCGTATTCGTGAACCTGCAGGCGGCGTTCCTGTCACCGCCGGTCGCGATGTCGGCCTTTTATCTGCGCGGCGTAGCCCCCGCCCACGTGACGCTGAACCAGATCTTTGCCGGCATGATGCCGTACATGTTCATCGTCATCATCTGCATGGTGCTGATGTACATCTGGCCCGGCCTGACACTCTGGCTGCCGAACTTCCTCTACGGCAACTGAGAACGCCACTGATCAAAATGCACCCGGGCGGTCCGAAAGGCCGCCCGATGTTTTTGGACTACTTGTTGAAGAAGATCGGCGTGCTCAGCGCGACGACCACCGACAGCTTCGGTGACCAGCCGAGAGCCAGGGCAAACCCGAACAGCCGGTTGTCGTCGTCATCCAGCCGTTCCAGATCGGCCCTGACAAATGGCATGTTGATCGGCTCGACCTGAGCAATCGATCCTGCACGCGCTCCCTCGAATCTCTGAAAGCCGGCGCGCGCCGAGAGCTTCCAGTCATCGAATTTCCGATAAGCGCCACCGTAGACCATGAAGATCGAACCTATCCTGACCGGACCCGTATCCACCGTGATCCGCGTCAGACTTCCGCCCGCGATCAGGCCGTGCGTTTCTTCTGCGTCGAGCGTTCGATCGAGATCGAGCGCCGCTGAATAGGTGGTGGACAGGAATGCGAGGCTGGAGTGGTCGAAAGGCCGCGAGACAAATCCCGAAACGGTCACGGTCGGAAGCCAGCCAGCCTGTTCGATGACGTCAGCGGCGAAGCCTGTTCGCCAGCTGTCGGCACGAAATGTCGTCCACGGTGCCGGGCCCGACGCGAAGCTCGATCCGCTGATGGCAACATAAGCTGAGAAGCGGTCGTTGAAATCGATCGTCAGCGGTGCATCGACCAGCACGCTTTGCGACGAACCGGCCGTCAGCGTCAGAGACGTCACGCGCGGACCACCGAGCAGAAATGCGGGGCCGGACGTCGACGCATAGAAGGTCGTCAGATCGAGATAAGCGAGAGGTTTCGCCGGCGCTTCATCCTCATCGTCGTCATCATCGTCGTCCTCGGCGGCAGCCGCAGGCGCTGACGGCACGTCCGCCTCCTTGCCGGCCGACCATGCATGCAGCGGCACCAGCGAGACGCAAGCCAGCGCAACGCCCAGAACAACCGCAATCCGGAGTTTGGAAATGGTTGTGAACACCCGCCACATTCTTCCTGCATCACAGACATTGCGCCGATCGATGTCCGGAACGCTAAAGAAGATTGCGGCCTGACCTGCCTTCGCGCAAGCCGGTATCTCAGGGCTTCCGCGACCAGGCGAGCGCCAGCGGCCCGATGGCGATCCCTGCCGCGAGAACGCAGAACGCCGCGAGCCATCCCGACGGCGCGAGCGGTCCGCCTGCGGCATCCAGCGCGACGCCGACGCCCCACGATCCCAGCGCCGAGATGCCGAACCCGACGGTCGAGTGCAGCGCCATGGTGGCGCCGCGGTTGTCCGGGTTCGCCGCCATGGCCATGCCGGACGTCAGCGCGCCAGAGTCGGCGGGGACGGTGATGGCGTAGATTGCAATCAGTGGCAGCAGCACCCACGGCGAGCGATCCGCACACAGCCCGATGACGACCGCGACAATCGCCGACGCGATCATGATGATGGTGAGTGCGCGATGCCGCCCGATGCGCAGCGCCAGTTCGTTGCCGAGAATGCTCGACGGCATGGCGAGGAACGAGAACAGCACGCTGACGACGATCGGCGTCAGCACGGAATCGCCGGCATTCTGCACAGCGACGAAGGTCCAGAACGCCACGATCCAGGTGCGGATGCCGTAAAGCTCGAAGCAGTGGGCGCCGTAGCCGAGCACGTAACCCATCGCCGGCTTGTTGCGGACCACCGGGCGGAAATCGAGCAGGCGGCCCTGCGCCGGCTTCGGCATCACGGGCCGCAGCATCAGGCACACGGCGACCATGATCAGCGGCCCAGCCGCCGTGATCCAGAACGCTGCGCGCCAGCCGATGAATTCGGCGACGAGTTGAGCGGTGAGAAACGAGAGGCCGACGCCGATCGAGTAGCTGGAGGTGTAGAGCGTCACCGCGCGCGACAGGTCGCCCGGCGCCAGCCGGTCCGTCAGCGCCTTCAGGCCGGGCATGTAGGCACCGGCAAAGCCGATGCCGGCGAGCGACCACAGCGCCATGCCTGAGTAGAGCCCTTGCGCGAACAGGCCGAAGGCAAAGGTTGCCGCCGCGCTCAGCAGCGAACCGGCGAGCAATATTCGTCGCGCGTCGATGCGATCGGTCAGCGTCGCCAGCACCGGCACCGCGAGCATGTAACCGGCCATGAACGAGCCGGCGAGCAGGCCCGCCTGCGCGCCCGAAAGCTTCCATTCCGGGATCAGGAACTGCGCGAGAATCGACGGCACAACGACATGCGGCAGAAGGCTGCCGAGCTGCGCCATGCACATGCCGACGATGACGCCGCGGCCTTCGAGATAACGTTCCCCCATATCCCCTCCTACACCAGCAGCCGGGAAGCCGATACCGGTTGCAGCGCATGGCGGAACAGCATCGGCGCTGGCGTGCGATCACGTCCCGGCAACTGCCGCAGGATTTCCGTCGATGGAGCGGCGGGCCGAGTTGAACATTTTTCGGCCCGGCGGCGACAAACCGGATCATCGCTTCGGATTTGCCGTCATGAGTTCGCCCGAACAAGCCACCCGCCCGGCATCGGACAACAGCCCTGCCCGCCGCATCGCGGCCGCGGTGATTCTGAGCGGACTCGTCTTCATGCTGCTGTGGATGATGGTATTCGGCATGATCACGTCGGCGCTGATCAGCACCGGCTGCTGTGTCGTCGTCATTGCCGCAAGTTCCGTGTCGGACATTGTGGAGATGCTGCTCGACGCCGTGGCCTCCGCCGTCTTCGGCATACTTGCTGTCATCGCAGCGATCTTCGGAGTGATCTTCAGTCTGTTCGGGCTCTAATTCCCGGTGGAGTAAACTCCATCCTTCAGGACAAGTACGTAAAGTGCGGCACCGATTGGTGCATTTTTAATCATAGATTCAGCCGACACCACAGCGGACATCAATCCGGTCTTTGGCGGATAGACCCATCGTGCCGAACGGCATACATCGTTCGTCTCAACAAGAACCAACAGTGATCCGAATGGACATCCAGTACGACCGGGCGACAGGAGCCCTCACCGGCGCCAATCTGTGGGAGCGGCTCGTCGCTGTTGCGCTGATTGCCGGCTCGAAGATCTCGTCATTGTTTTATCATCGCGGCTACAACTCGTGCGCAAACCTGTTGCGCCGGACCGTGCCGAGCCGCCGCATCGCCATCACGCTCAATCCGGACGCCGTGTTCACGTTCCCGTTCAGCGACGGATACTGGAGCAAGTTTCTCAATCGCTCGTTCGATTACGAGGCGGAGTTCGATCTGCTTCTTTGCGACAACGCGAATGTCGATTACACGTTGCTCGATTGCGGCGCGAACTACGGCTACTGGTCGGTACTCGCGTCGAGCAAGCCTTATGGCGCGCATCGGGCCATCGCCATCGAGCCGTCGTCGGCGAATTTGAGCATCCTCGGCAGCAACGCGAAGGTGAACGGCGGCCGCTTCCGGGTGCAGCACGCCGCGATCGGCGGCGCGCGCGGACGGGCGCGGCTGTCAGGAACCAAGCACGAGGCGTTCAGCATCGCCGGCGCGACGGAAGCACCGGGCGAGGACGTGGCGGTGCTGGCGCTCGACAACCTCATCGACGACGGTCTGATCGCCCCGACCGGCAAGTACATCGTCAAACTGGACGTCGAGGGCGTCGAGACCGAAGCGCTGCGCGGCGGCACGCGCCTGATCCAGACCGACTCCATTTTCTACTGCGAAGAGCACGGCAACGATCCGCATCACACGGTCTCGCGGTTCATCCTGAACGAAACCCCGCTCACGCTCGTCGTGTTCGATCCGGCCGCCGGCCAGTTCCGCACACTGGACGATCTGGCCCTGCTCGACACGATCAAGGCCGCCGCGCATGTCGGCTACAACGTGTTCGCAACGTCGAGTCCGTTCTGGCTCGAGCGCATCGCTGCGCTGAACGCGCGCCTGCAGAAGAGCCGTTAAGCGAACACCGGACCGGGCCGCGGGGCACGAAGGAACTTCGTTCACGAAGTTGTTGACGCAGCCTGTCACTCTCCTGCCTTGCCCAACTGGCAACCCGTTGCAGACCTGCTAAATTTGGGTGCGCATCGCGCCTGACGGCTTTATCGGCCGAGCACCTGCGGGCTTCCTGGGAGGAACTTCATGACGAGCATCGTGCTGAATCGCCGTAGCCTCCTCGCCGCCGGCGGCTCCGTCATCGTCACCGGCGCATCCGCTCTCCTGTTGCCCGCGCAAGCGCAAGGCCTCGCGCCGACCCAATCGATGCCGGGCGGAGCCAACAACTACGCCGCCCACAAAGGCGCGCCGGTCGTCGAGCGGATCGGCAAGGGCGGCTTCTGGATGAGCGGCACCGTGCGCCGCGCAGGCGACGGGGCTCCGCTCGCCGGGCAGCGCATACAGATCTGGGCGCACACGACCGAAGGACGGGAAGAAGACCAGCGCAGCCATGGCGCCACGCTCACCGACAAGAACGGAGCGTTCCGGCTGGAGATGCCGCAGATCGTTCCGATCTTCGGTCAACCGCACGGCCACCTCGCCTACGACAGCGGTGAATTCAAAGCCGTGTTTCTGCGTCCCGTGATGCGCAGCGCGAAAGACACCAGCCTTGAGGCGCACTTCGTCCTTCAACCCGTCTGATCGAGCCGGGAACATAGAGTTGAGAATCCAGGGATGAGATTGGCGAAGGTGACCCTGATCTGGGCCGCCCTTGCAGCCGTCATTTGCGTGCCGATTGCTATCGCAGCG
>JBEIPX010000204.1:0-5990 GCA_040376815.1 Bradyrhizobiaceae bacterium | reverse complement strand
TTGAGCGTGCGCGACATTGGGCCGCCGCCTGTTCATGTCGCATTCATGTTGCGCTGCACTCTCACCTGCCTATGTTCGCCGCCAGACGACTTGGATTCGCGTCCATCACTTCCGATGGCCCAGTTCCTGCAATGCAGCAGGAATTCGGGCCGATGGGCGGTCAAGAACAAAAATAGGTGTGACATGAACTGGTGGATGCGGCCGGTCGCAACAGCGGCTTTGCTGTTCGGACTGGCTTCTCTCCTTTCGGCCTGTGACGAGCCCGTTGCGGCCACGGCAATTCCCCAACCGCCTGACGTCAGTTTCGTCACCGTCAAACCCACCTGGAAATCCATCGTCCGCGAATTACCGGGACGCATCGCGCCGACGCGCGTCGCCGACGTGCGGCCGCGCGTGTCCGGCATCATCATCGCGCGCCTGTTCGAACAGGGCAGCATGGTGAAGGCAGGCGACCCTCTCTATCACATCGATCCGAAGCCGTTCGAAGTCGACCTTCAAGCGAACGAAGCGGCGGTCGCCAAGGCGCGTGCCGCTCTCCAGCAGGCAACACAGCAATATCGCCGCACGTCCATCCTGATCCTGAGCAAGGCCGTCTCGGAATCCGAGAACGAAACCGCGCTTGCCAACATGCGCCAAGCCGAAGCCGAACTCGCCGGGCGCCAGGCGGATGTTGCGCGCAGCCGCCTCAATCTCGAATACGCAACGATTCGCGCGCCGATCAGCGGCATCATCGGTGCTGCGCTGATGAGCGAGGGCGCGCTCGTGCTTCAGAACGACACGTCGAGCCTTGCCACGATCCAGCAGATCGATCCGGTTTACGCCGATTTCACCCAGTCGATCAGCGAAATGAACAAGCTCCGCCGCGACTTCAAGGAAGGTTCGCTCGACCGGATCGCGCCGGGCGCGGTGAAAGTCCGCCTCGTGCTCGACGATGGTTCCGTCTATCCGCTGCCGGGCAAGCTCCTGTTCTCCGATGCGCGCGTCGACGCGACCACCGGGCAGGTGACGTTGCGCGGCGAGTTCCCCAATCCGCATCGCGAGCTGTTGCCAGGTATGTATGTGCGCGTGCAGATCGAGCAGGGCATCGACACCGATGCGATCCTGTTGCCGCAGCAGGCCGTGCAGCGAAACTCTGGTGGCGGCGCCGAGGTGTTCGTCCTCAAGGATGACAATCGCGTCGCGTCGCAGCCGATCCGCACCAGTTCGACGATCGAAGGGCAATGGCTCGTCAGCCATGGCCTCAAGGACGGCGACAAGGTCGTGGTCGAAGGCTTCCAGAAATTCGCGCCGGGCGACACTGTCACGCCGAACGAGTGGCGCGACGTCGCCGCGGCCGCGGAGGATCCTGCGGCCAGGGAAGCATCGGCGGCGAGCCGCTGACGATGCCTGGTTTCTTTATCGACCGGCCCGTGTTCGCATGGGTCGTCGCACTCTTCATTTGCCTGCTCGGCGTGATTGCGATTCCGCAGCTGCCGATCGCGCAGTATCCGATCATCGCGCCGCCGTCGATTTCGGTCTCGACGAGCTATCCCGGCGCGTCGCCCGAGAACCTCTACAACAGCGTCACGCGCCTGATCGAGGAAGAACTCAACGGCGCGAGCGGCATTCTCAATTTCGAATCGACCAGCGACTCGCTGGGACAGGTCGAGATCATCGCCAACTTCGTTCCGGGCACCGACTCCAGTCTTGCCTCGGTCGAAGTGCAGAACCGCATCAAGCGCGTGGAAGCGCGTTTGCCGCGCGCGGTAATTCAGCAGGGCATCCTGGTCGAGGAAGCCTCCAGCGCCGTGCTTCAGATCGTGACCCTGAAGTCGACCGACAAGACCCTCGACGAGGTCGGGCTCGGCGACTTCATGATCCGCAACGTGCTCGGCGAAATTCGCCGCATTCCCGGCGTCGGCCGCGCCACGCTGTTCTCGACAGAGCGCTCGCTGCGCATCTGGATCGATCCGGCGAAGCTCGTCGGCTACAACCTCAACGCCGATGATGTTACCAAAGCGATCACAGCGCAGAACGCACAGGTTGCGTCGGGCAGCGTCGGCGCCGAGCCGAGCACCAAGGATCAGCGCATCTCCGCGCTCGTTCTCGTCAAGGGCCAGCTCTCCTCGACCGACGATTTCGGCGCGATCGTGCTGCGCGCAAACGCGGACGGCTCGACCGTGCGGCTGCGCGACGTCGCGCGCATCGAGATCGGCGGCCTCGGCTATCAGTTCACGACGCGCCTGAACGGCGAACCGACGGCGGGGCTCTCGGTGCTGCTGTCGCCGACCGGCAACGCGCTTGCGTCCGGGCGGGCGGTCGAAGCCAAGATGGAAGAGCTGTCGAAGTTTTTCCCGGCGAACATCGCCTATGAAATTCCCTACCACATCACGCCGGTGGTGCAGGCCTCAATCAACAAGGTGCTGATGACCTTGCTCGAGGCGGTGGCGCTGGTGTTCGTGGTGATGTTCCTGTTCCTGCAGAACATCCGCTACACGCTGATCCCCACCATCGTCGTGCCCGTCGCGCTGCTCGGCACCTGCGTGATGCTGCTGCTGTTCGGCTACTCCATCAACATCCTCACCATGTTCGGCATGGTGCTCGCGATCGGCATCATCGTCGACGACGCTATCGTCGTGGTCGAGAACGTCGAGCGCATCATGGCGGAGGAGGGGCTGCCGCCGAAAGAAGCGACCCGAAAGGCGATGGGCCAGATCACGAGCGCGATCGTCGGCATCACGCTGGTGCTGATCGCCGTGTTCGTGCCGATGGCGTTCTTCCCCGGCTCGGTCGGCATCATCTACCGGCAGTTCTCGATTACGATGGCGTCTGCGATCGGCTTCTCGGCGCTGATGGCGCTGTCGCTGACGCCGGCCTTGTGCGTGACGTTGCTGAAGCCGGTTGCGGCGGGGCACGGCCACGCGAAGAAGGGCTTCTTCGGGCTGTTCAATCGCGTTCTCGACAAAGCGAAAGACGGCTACAGCGGCATTGTCGGCTGGTCGATCCTGCGCACTGGGCGGCTCCTGGCGATCTATGTCGCGATCGTCGTCGCCATGGCGTGGGCGTTCGTTCGGCTGCCGGGCGGCTTCCTGCCGATCGACGACCAGGGCTTCATCACGGTCGACGTGCAGACGCCGTCGGATTCGTCTTACAGCCGCACGCTGAATGCGGTGGAGGCGGTCGAGAAGTATCTGGCCCAGCGTTCCGGCGTCGATGAAGTGACCTTCCTCACCGGCTTCAGCTTCCTCGGGCAGGGCATCAATACCGCGCAGGCGTTCGTGACGCTGAAGGATTGGTCGGAGCGCGGCAAGACCGAGTCCGCGGCGGCCATTGTCGACGACGCCAACCGCAAGCTGTCGTCGATCCGTGACGCCAAGATCAACGCGCAGCAGCCGCCGCCGATCGACAACCTCGGCAACTCGTCGGGCTTCAGCTTCCGCCTGCAGGATCGTGGGCAGAAGGGTTATCCCGCGCTGATCGCGGCGAAGGACCAGCTGATCGCAGCCGCCAACAAGAGCCCGATCCTTCAGAACGTGTTCGTCGAAGGTCTGCCGCCCGCGCCGCAGGTACAGCTCAACGTCGACCGCGAGAAGGCGAGCGCGCTCGGCGTGACGTTCGAAGAGATCAACAACACGATCTCGACCAACCTCGGTTCAAACTACGTCAACGACTTCCCGAACCGCGGCCGCATGCAGCGCGTGATCGTTCAGTCGGAAGCTGCCGCGCGCATGAGCGCCGATGACATCCTTTCGTACAACGTCAAGAACAGCCGCGGGCAGCTGGTTCCGCTGGCATCGGTCGCGACGGTGGAGTGGACGGTCGGCCCGACGCAGATCGTCGGCTTCAACTATTATCCGTCGGTGCGTATCAGCGGTGTCGCGCGGGCGGGGTTCACCTCCGGCGATGCGATCGCCGAGATGGAAAAACTCGCGGCCCAGTTGCCGCGCGGCTTCGGCTACGAGTGGGCCGGCCAGTCGTTGCAGGAAAAGCTCTCCGGCTCACAGGCGCCGTTCCTGCTCGCGCTGTCGGCGCTGGTCGTGTTCCTGTGCCTCGCCGCGCTCTACGAAAGCTGGACGATCCCGGTCGCGGTTCTGATGACGGTGCCGCTCGGCATTCTCGGCGCGGTGATCGCGGCGATGCTGCGCGGCCTGCCGAACGACGTCTACTTCACCGTGGGTCTGATCACGATCATCGGCCTTGCGGCAAAGGACGCGATTCTCATCATCGAGTTCGCCAAGGATCTGCGCGCGCAGGGCAAGCCAATCCTCGAAGCAACCGCAGAGGCGTGCCATCTGCGCTTCCGTCCCATTCTGATGACCGGCTTCGCCTTCGTCAGCGGCGTGCTGCCGATGGTGATCGCGACCGGCGCCGGCGGCGCCAGCCAGCAGGCCATCGGCACGGTGGTGATGGGCGGCATGATCGCGGTGGTCGTGCTTGCGCTCCTGATGGTGCCTGTGTTCTTCGTCGGCGTGCTGAAAGCGTTCTCGAAGCAGGCGCGCGAGGAGGCGAAGACGGCGGTGTCGGCGAGCAAGGAAGTGCTCGCGCTGCCGGAGCCTGAGCCCAAGCCGCATTCGGTGTGAGCTGCACTCGTCATTGCGAGCGAAGCGAAGCAATCCAGCGTTAGCATCCGAAGATGGATTGCTTCGTCGCTGCGCTCCTCGCAATGACGCCAGTTACTTCACCAGCCCCACCGCCCACAGCGCGAACGCGTAGACGATCGCGACTTCGTCCAGCCGGTTGAAGCGGCCGGATGCGCCGCCATGGCCCGCGCCCATGTTCGTGCGCAGCACCACAGGCCCGCCGCCGGTCATGGTCGCGCGCAACCGCGCCACCCACTTCGCCGGTTCCCAATAGGTCACGCGCGGATCGGTGAGGCCGCCCATGGCGAGAATGGCGGGATAGGATTTCGCCTCGACATTGTCGTAAGGCGAGTACGACAGGATCGTTTTGAACGCCGCTTCGTCGGTGATCGGGTTGCCCCATTCGGGCCACTCCGGCGGCGTCAGCGGCAACGTGTCGTCCATCATCGTGTTCAGCACGTCGACGAACGGCACCTCGGCGACGATGCCGCCGAACAGTTCGCCCGCGCGATTGGCGACCGCGCCCATCAGCATGCCGCCGGCGCTGCCGCCGTGGCCGACGATCTTCTTCGGCGAGGTGTATTTCTTCTCGATCAGTGCGCGGCCAGCGGCTGCGAAATCGTCGAAGGTGTTGGTCTTCTTTTCGCGCTTGCCGTCGAGATACCAGCCCCAGCCCTTGTCGGCACCGCCGCGGATATGCGCGATGGCGTAGACGAAGCCACGATCGACCAGCGACAGCCGGTTGGATGAGAACGAGGCCGGCATGGCGTGGCCGTACGAGCCATAGCCGTAGAGCAAGAGCGGCGCATTGCCGTCGATCGCCGTCGTTTTGCGATACAGGATCGACACCGGCACCTGCGCGCCGTCGTCAGCTGTCGCGAGAATGCGCGTCGTGACGTAGTCCGCCGGATTGTGCCCGGACGGAATTTCCTGACGCTTGCGCAAGACGCGCGTGCGCTTCTCCATGTCGTAGTCGAAGACTTCCGACGGCGTCGTCATCGACGAGTACGCGAAACGCAGGTTTGTAGTCTCGAACTCATAACCGCCGAGCGTATCGAGCGAGTACGCGGCCTCGTCGAAGGCGATGGCGTGCTCGTCGCCGGTGCGCAGATCGCGGATGATGATCGAGGGGAGGGCATCCTTGCGCTCGAGCCGGACCAGATGAGTGGCATAGAGCTCGAAGTCGAGAATGTAGACGCCGGCGCGATGCGCGATCAGGTCACGCCAGTTGGCACGCTCCGGTGCATTCAGCGGTGCGGTGACGATCTTGAAGTCGATGGCATTGTCGGCGTTGGTCAGGATGTAAAGCTCATCGCCGCGGTCGGCGGCCGAGTACTGTACGCCATCCTCGCGTGCAGCGACGAGGCGCGGCGTTGCGTTGGCATCGGCGAGGTCGATCAGCCGCTGCTCGGATGTCTCATGGTCGCCGCC
>JBEIPX010000217.1:0-5716 GCA_040376815.1 Bradyrhizobiaceae bacterium | reverse complement strand
CGTTCGTCTCTCCGGCCAGGACTGTGAGCGCGGCACCTTCTCGCAGCGCCATTCGGTGCTGTTCGATCAGGAAGACGAAAGCCGCTACACGCCGTTCAACCATCTCAGCGAGAAGCAGGGCCACTACGAGGTCATCAACTCGCTGCTGTCGGAAGAGGCGGTGCTCGGCTTCGAATACGGCTACTCGCTGGCGGAGCCGAACTCGCTCACGCTTTGGGAAGCGCAGTTCGGCGACTTCGCCAACGGCGCGCAGGTCGTGTTCGACCAGTTCATCTCGTCCGGCGAACGCAAGTGGCTGCGCATGTCGGGTCTCGTCTGCCTGCTGCCGCACGGCTACGAAGGGCAGGGACCGGAGCACTCCTCGGCGCGTCTCGAGCGCTTCCTGCAGATGTGTGCCGAAGACAATATGCAGGTCGCGAACTGCACCACGCCGGCGAACTACTTCCACATCCTGCGCCGTCAGCTGAAGCGCGAAATCCGCAAGCCGCTGATCCTGATGACGCCGAAGAGCCTGCTGCGCCACAAGCGCGCCGTCTCGCGGCTTGATGAAATGGCGACGGATACATCGTTCCACCGCGTGCTGCATGACGATGCGGAAGTTCTAAAGGATCAGGCGATCAAGCTTGTCGAGGACAAGAAAATCCGCCGCATCGTGCTGTGCTCCGGCAAGGTCTACTACGATCTGTACGAGGAGCGCGAAAAACGCGGGATCGACGACATCTATCTTCTGCGTGTCGAGCAGCTCTATCCGGTGCCGCTCAAGACGCTGGTGCAGGAGCTGGAGCGCTTCAAGGGCGCCGAGGTTGTCTGGTGTCAGGAAGAGCCGCGCAACATGGGTTCGTGGCACTTCATCGAGCCGTACATCGAGTGGGCGCTCAACCAGATCAATGCCACGCACAAGCGTCCGCGCTATGCCGGCCGCGCTGCCGCTGCGGCGACGGCGACCGGCCTGATGTCGAAGCACCTCGCGCAATTGAAGGCGATGCTCGACGAAGCGCTGGGCTAACGATTTTGCTGTCTGCTGCCCGTCGTGCTCGCGGCGGCTGGCGGACAGCGCCGTCTCCTTCGAAGCTTGCCGCGCCCGCGGTTCGCGCTTCGGGATAGCGGCCCACAGAACACTGAGAGGAAACGATCATGACTGAAATTCGCGTTCCGACCCTGGGTGAATCCGTCACCGAGGCCACCATTGGCCGCTGGTTCAAGAAGCCCGGCGATGCGGTGGCGGTGGACGAGCCGCTGGTCGAACTCGAAACCGACAAGGTGACCATCGAAGTGCCGGCGCCCGCGGGCGGCACTCTCTCCGACATCGTCGCCAAGGATGGCGAGACGGTTGCGGTCGGTGCGCTGCTCGGTCAGATCGCCGAAGGCGCCGCTGGTGCGAAACCTGCCGCGGCTCCGGCGAAAGCGGCGGCTCCCGCCGCTGCGGCTCCCGCGGCCGCTGCTCCCGCGGCCGCTGCTCCTGCGCCAGCCGCGAAGGCGCCGCCGGCCGATGCGCCGCTCGCGCCATCCGTGCGCAAGCTCTCCGCCGAGAGCGGCGTCGATGCCGCGAACGTGCCGGGCACCGGCAAGGATGGCCGCGTCACCAAGGGCGACATGCTCGCCGCGATCGAGAAGGCGGCATCCTCGCCGACACCGGTCAATCAGCCGGCCGCCGCGGTTCAGGTGCGTGCGCCGTCGCCCGCCGACGATGCCGCACGCGAAGAGCGCGTGAAGATGACGCGCCTGCGTCAGACCATCGCCCGCCGTCTAAAGGATGTGCAGAACACGGCCGCCATGCTCACGACCTTCAACGAGGTCGACATGAGCCACATGATGGCGCTGCGCACGCAGTACAAGGATCTGTTCGAGAAGAAGCACGGTGCGAAGCTCGGCTTCATGGGCTTCTTCACCAAGGCCTGCGTCCAGGCGCTGAAAGAGATTCCCGCCGTCAACGCCGAGATCGACGGCACCGATCTGATTTACAAGAATTACTATCACGTTGGCATCGCGGTCGGCACCGACAAGGGTCTCGTCGTGCCGGTCGTGCGCGACTGCGATCACAAGTCGATCGCCGAGATCGAGAAGTCGATCGCCGACTACGGCAGGCGCGCCCGCGACGGCCAGCTCAAGATCGACGAGATGCAGGGCGGCACGTTCACCATCACCAATGGCGGCGTATACGGCTCGCTGATGTCGACGCCGATCCTCAACGCGCCGCAGTCCGCCATTCTCGGCATGCACAAGATTCAGGAGCGGCCGATGGCGATCGGCGGCAAGGTCGAGGTGCGGCCGATGATGTACCTGGCGCTGTCCTACGATCATCGCGTCATCGACGGCAAGGAAGCAGTCACGTTCCTCGTGCGCGTCAAGGAAGGCCTGGAAGATCCGGCGCGGCTGGTGCTCGACCTCTGATTCCGGGCTGACGAGGCTCATACGGATGGATCGCGTCGCCATCATCACGGGCGGAAGCCGCGGCATCGGCCGTGCGACAGCGCTTGCCGCTGCGGCGCGCGGCTACAGGGTCGTGGTCGGCTACGCGAGCAACAAGGCGGCGGCCGACGAGGTTGTCGCGAAGATCGGCGCCAGCAACGGCAAGGCCATCGCCGTGAAATGCGATGTCGGCTCGGAAGCCGACATTCTCGATCTCTACAAGCAGGCCGATGCATTCGGTCCTCTGGGCGCACTGGTTAACAATGCCGGCGTCGTCGATTTGACCTCTCGCGTCGATGAAATGAGCGCCGAGCGTCTGCACCGGATGATGAACATTAACGTCGTCGGCAATATTCTTTGCGCCCGCGAGGCAGTGAAGCGCCTCTCGACCAAGCACGGCGGCAAGGGCGGCGTGATCGTCAACCTGTCGTCGGTGGCGTCGACGCTCGGTTCGCCCGCACAGTACGTCGACTATGCCGCCTCAAAGGGCGCGATCGATACTTTCACGCTCGGCCTCGCGCGCGAGATCGCCAGCGAAGGCGTGCGGGTTGTCGCCGTTCGGCCGGGCCTCATCGATACCGAAATCCACGCAAGCGGCGGCGAGCCAGATCGCGCGCATCGTCTTGCCCATAATGTGCCGATGAAGCGCGTCGGGACGGCGGAGGAAATTGCCAACGCCATCGTCTGGCTGATGTCGGACGAGGCGTCATACGTGACAGGTACGATCATCGACGTGTCGGGCGGGCGCTAACCCCACCAAACAAGCAAACGGGATTTTGATCATGGCTTCCTACGATCTCATCGTCATCGGCTCCGGCCCCGGCGGCTACGTCTGCGCGATCCGCGCGGCGCAGCTCGGCATGAAAGTGGCGGTGGTCGAGAAGAACGCGACTTACGGCGGCACTTGCCTCAACATCGGCTGCATGCCTTCGAAGGCGCTGCTCTACGCGTCCGAGCTGTTCGAGGAAACAGAGCATTCCTTCGGCAAGATGGGCATCAGCGTGAGCAAACCGAAGCTCGATCTGCCGGCGATGATGAACTTCAAGCAGCAGGGCATCGACGGTAACACCAAGGGCGTCGAGTTTCTCTTGAAGAAGAACAAGATCGACGGCCTGCGCGGCACCGGAAAAATTCTCGCTGCGGGCAAGGTCGAGGTGCAGGGTGCGGACGGCAAGACCGAGACGCACGACACCAAGAACATCGTCATTGCCACCGGCTCGGATGTCGCGAAACTGAAGGGCATCGAGATCGACGAGAAGCGCATTGTCTCGTCGACCGGCGCGCTATCGCTGGAGAAAGTGCCCGGGCATCTGCTCGTCGTCGGCGCGGGCGTGATCGGGCTTGAGCTCGGCTCGGTCTGGCGCCGTCTCGGCGCGAAGGTCACCGTTGTTGAATTCCTCGATCGCATTCTTCCCGGCATGGACGGCGAAGTCGCCAAGCAGTTCCAGCGCATTCTCGAGAAGCAGGGCGTGACCTTCAAGCTCGGCGCGAAAGTCACCGGCGTCGATACCAGCGGCAAGACGCTGAAGGCGCAGGTTGAGCCCGCAGCTGGCGGCAAGGCCGAAGCCATCGAAGCGGACATCGTGCTCGTCGCGATTGGCCGCACGGCTTACACCGACGGCCTCGGGCTGAAGGAAGCCGGTGTGGCCGTCGATAATCGCGGCCGCATCGAGGTGGACGGCCACCTGATGAGCAACGTGAAGGGCATCTACGCCATCGGCGACGCAGTCCGCGGCCCGATGCTCGCGCACAAGGCCGAGGACGAAGGCATTGCGGCCGCCGAAATCATCGCGGGTCAGGCCGGTCACGTGAACTACGACGTCATTCCTGGCGTGGTCTACACCACGCCGGAGGTCGCGACCGTCGGCAAGACCGAGGAAGAGCTGAAGGAAGCGGGCATCGCTTACAACGCCGGCAAATTTCCGTTCACCGCGAACGGCCGCTCCAAGGTCAACCAGACTACGGAAGGTTTCGTGAAGATTCTCGCCGACGCCAAGACCGATCGCGTACTCGGCGTGCATATCATCGGCCGCGAGGCCGGCGAGATGATCCACGAGGCTTGCGTGCTGATGGAGTTCGGCGGCTCGGCGGAAGATCTTGCCCGCACATGCCACGCGCATCCGACCCGCTCGGAGGCGGTGAAAGAGGCGGCGTTCAACGTCGCCAAGCGCGCGATCCATATGTAGTATCCGCGCGGGTGGCGCGGAATTGCTGGGGGATGGATGCCGGACGGTTTTATCGATGAGCTGCGCAGGGCGCTGCGGCCTGACGCTGTTCTGACCGGCGATCAGATCGACGCCCGCTACTTCACAGATATGGCCGGCGTGCCGGTGGCGAAGCCGCGTGCCGTGGTGCGGCCGCGAACCACCAAAGATGTCTCCAACCTGTTGCGGCTCTGTCATCGCGACAAGGTTCCAGTGACGACGCAGGGCGGCATGACCGGCCTCGTGCGTGCGACCATGCCGCAGACCGGCGAGATCGTGCTGTCGATGGAGCTGATGAATGCCATCGAGGAGATCGACATATCGTCCGGCGTCGCCATCGTGCAGGCGGGCGCGGTGCTTCAGAAGGTGCAGGAGCGGGTCGAGGACGACGGCTTCATGTTCCCGCTCGATCTTGGCGCGCGTGGCAGCTGCACCATCGGCGGCAATATCTCCACCAATGCCGGCGGCAATCGCGTGATCCGGTACGGCATGACCCGCGACCTCGTGCTGGGACTCGAAGTCGTTCGCGCCGACGGCACCGTGCTGCACGGACTGCGCAAGTACATCAAGAACAACACCGGCGTCGACCTGAAGCATCTCTTCATCGGCACCGAGGGCGTGCTCGGCGTGGTGACGCGCGCGGCGCTGCGGTTGTTTCCGTCACCGGCAGAGCGGCAGGTCGCGCTGTGCGCACTGTCGTCCTTTGACGATGTGACGTCGCTGCTGCGGCTTGCGCGCCAGTGCCTCGGCGGCGCGCTGACCGCGTTCGAGGTGATGTGGAACGAATACTACCGTCTCGTCACCGAGAAGGTTCCGGGCCTCGCGACGCCATTGCCGACCAGTCATCCGTTCTACGTGCTGTTCGAGGCGTCCGGCGGCGATGCAGATCGTGTCCGCGCCGACCTCGAGCAATTACTCGAAGCGGCGATGGAGGGTGGTATCATTCTCGACGCGACCATTTCGACTTCCAATGCATCCGCCGCTGCGATCTGGCGCATTCGCGACTCGAGCGTCGAACTCAGCAAGGCGATCTCGCCGCGCGTCGGCTTCGACATCAGTCTCGCGATCGACCGGATGGAGGATTTCGCCAACCGCATTGCGGG
>JBEIPX010000066.1:0-10228 GCA_040376815.1 Bradyrhizobiaceae bacterium | reverse complement strand
GTGATCAAGGGCTGGGACGAGGGCGTTGGGACCATGAAGGTCGGCGGCAAGCGCACGCTCATCATTCCGCCGGACCTCGGCTATGGCGCGCGTGGCGCCGGTGGCGTCATTCCGCCGAACGCGACGCTGATCTTCGACGTCGAATTGCTCGCGGTGAAATAGACCGCGCGCCGGCAGCCCGTCTCAGACCACATCCGCGACGGGCTGCATGTCGATGGCGAACGTCTCCAGAAACTTCGACGTCATGATGTAGAAGCCGACCGATATCTGAAGCTCGACGAGCGCCGCCGGGGTCAACCTGGCGGCGATGTCGTTGAAGGTTGTGTCGGCCGGTTTGTGCTGGGTGACGATTTCGTCGGTGAATGCGAGTACGGCGCGCTGAGTGTCGTCGAAGCAGGATGCCGCCTGCCAGTTCTCCAGCGCCTCGTTCTGCTCGTCGGTGACGCCGACGCTTTTGCCGATCCGCTTGTGGGCGACGATCTCGTAAGGCGCCTTGCACAGGATGCCGGTGCGGGTGATCGCAAGCTCGCGGATCACCGGATCGAGTTCGCCCTTGTGACGGATGGCGTTGCCGAGGCGGCAATACTGCTCGAAGTAGGACGGCGAGTGCGCCAGCATGCGGAAGATGTTGGCGTTGCGGTTCTTGCCCAGAATCTCCCGTGTCCGCTCGTTCGCCTGAGCCGGGTCGCAATAATCGATCCGCGCCATGATTCTCCCTTATGTTCTGTCGTTGGCTGTTCGTTTCTTAGCCCGATCCGTCACACTCGACAAAGAGGATAATTCGCGGGACAGTTCGGCAACCTTACCGTTGAAGTCGGGAGATGATGATGTGGGAGCGGCCGTTCTTTCACGAGGGCATGCGGGAATTTCAGGACCGGTTCGACGGGCGCCGCGTGGCGGAAGCGATCGAAAAGAACCGCAAGCATTACGCCTTCTGGGACAGCGAAAAGGAGATGATCGAAACCACACGCTTCTTCTTTATCGCGACTTCGTCGCAGGATTATACCGACTGCAACATCAAGTCCGGCGATCCGGGCTTCGTGAAGGTTACAGGTCCCAACGTCATTGAATTTCCCGAGTACGATGGAAACTCGATGTACCGCACGCTCGGTAACATCTCGCGCAATCCGAACGTCGGCCTGTTGTTCGTGCGCTTCGACGGCAAGAGCCTTCGCATGCGCATCAACGGCAGGGCCGAGATCAAGGACGACGCGGCTTCGCTCGCGCGGCACTTCGGCGCGAAGATCGTGGTGCGCGTCGAATGCGAAATCTATCCGAACTGCCCGCGCTATCTTCCCGACTTCGAGAATGCCATGCCGTCGCCTTACGTGCCGCGTCAAGGGCAGGGGACGCCGCCGCCTCCCGAGTGGAAGAAGCGCGACTACATCCGCGATATCTTGCCGGACGGCGATCCTCACATCGCGATGATGGGGGATGCCCGGAAGGACTGAGCTCGCAACCACAGGTGCAATTGGCCGATCCGGTCAGCGCTGGATTTCCCAAGCCGTAGACAGCCCTGTTTCCAGACAGTGAAGTCTTGCTCCGAGGTGGCGTCCCTGGCTACCTTTCCCTGGAACCTTGAGTGCGCGTTCTTTGTTCCTCAATCGCGTTGCGATGCAGCACATCTCACGCGGCCGCGGGACAAATTGCTAGATAGCAGGGAGGAAGCCATTGACGCTGGAACCTTCGATCGATCCGAACGACAGCTATGGTCTTGGCCGTCGTATCTTCCGCAAGCTGGTCCACTTCTTCTCTTTCCATTTCATCATCAACCGCAACCGCACTGCGTTCACGGACGTCGCGGGATTGCGGTTGCGGATCGGGCCGGGCGTTTTTCATCCCAAGGTTTTTCTGACCAGCAAGTTTTTCGCCGAGTTTCTGCAACGGCAGGATTTCAGCGGCCGCAGCGTGGTCGAAGTCGGCACCGGTTCGGGCATCCTCGCACTGTCAGCGGCAAAGGCCGGTGCTGCGTCGGTGCTCGCGCTCGACATCAACCCGGAGGCGGTGGCGACCGCAACCGCCAACGCAGCGCTCAATGGATTGCCGCAGGTGGAAGCGCGTCACTCCAATCTCTTCTCGGCTGTGAGCGAGAGCGAGAGGTTCGACGTCGTGATATCGAGCCCGCCATCGTTTGGCGGCGAACCGAAGTCGATGGCCGATCGGGCCTGGCACGCGGGCCCCGGCTATCGGGATATCCTGCCGCTGTTCGATCAGGCAGCTGTGCGCCTCAAACCGGGCGGCGTCATGTATCTTCTGATCTCGTCCGATAGCAACGCGGCGCTGTTCGATCATCTGATTCAAAAGGCGGGTTTCGTCGCGATGCGGGTCGGAACTCAATCCATCGTCGTCGAAGAGTTCTACCTTTACGAACTGCGTCAACGGGCAGCGTCCGCAATCGCAGCGGAGTGAGCTTTCGTTGGTTTTAGCGGCGCTTCGCCCGTTTCGAGCCGCGCCGCGTGGCGGCTGACTGCGGAGCCTGCGATTGGCCACGCTCAAACCTGAGCGTCGCTTCGATATGTTCGGCCATGCGCGCCGCGCGGTCGCCATTCTCGGCAAGCTTCGACAGGAGCTGCGCGAGCAGCTTGAACTCTTCCCGCGTCAGCATTCCGAACAGCGCATCGTTGACCGGGCGTTGCAGGGCGGCGAGCCGCGTCAATTCGCTGATACCGCGCTCGGTGACGACGAGTTGCACGCGCCGCCCGTCGCTCGGATGCGCGTTCTTCTCGATCAGTCCGCTGGACACGAGCTTGGTGATTTCGTTCGCCACGAAGGCGGGGGTGAGATGCAGGCGCTCGGCGAGCTGGATCACGCCCATCGGCTCCTCGGAGCGGAAATGCGAGATGGCGATGAGGATCAGGTACTGCGTCGTCGACAGGCCGATGAAGCTCGCGAACCGGGTGCGTGCCGTATTGAGGCTGCGCCCGAACGCAAAATAATCGTAGAGCAAACCGCGCAGCGTGCGGTCGCTGTCCTTGTCGAGAAGCTCCGGCTTGGTCGCCGTCAGCAGAGCGGAATGCACGGCAATTTCCCCGTTCTTCATTGATTCTGTTTGCTTATCAGCAAACCACGCGCGGTTTGCACCGGCAAGAGTTGACGAGGTGGAGTAATATCTTTAAATAGTATCTTCAAGAAACTAATTTTAGCGGCAAACGGGAGATGCGTGCCGTGCAGGATCGGGCCTTCAGGCGAGCGCTCGGCGAATTCGCAACCGGTGTTGCGATCGTGACTGCGCGCGGCAGGGGCGAAGACCTCATCGGCATGACCATGAGCTCGTTCAACACGGTTTCGCTCGAACCGCCGCTCGTGCTCTTCAGCGTCGATCGCAAGGCGAACAGCCTGCCGGCGATGCTCGATGCCAAGGGATTTGCCGTGAACATCCTGGCCCGCGACCAGGAAGACATCTCGAACCAGTTCGCCCGCGCGCTCAGCAACAAGTGGGATCAGGTGAAAACCACGGTCGGCCACGCCGAGGCGCCGCTGATTTCAGGCGCGCTCGCGCATTTCGAATGCGAGCCGTATGCGAACTACGACGGAGGCGATCACGTCATCTTCGTCGTTCGTGTCGTCCGTCACACGACTCGCACCGATGCCTCGCCGCCATTGGTTTTCTTCCGCGGCCGTTACCGCGATCTCGCCGATGACAACGAGCGCGTGCCAGCCTGGCCGCTCCCCATCCACTACTGATCAAGCCGGAGGAACCATGACACGTTCAGCGAAAGATTATCTGTCGGGCCTCAAGGACGGCCGCACCATCTTCATCAACGGCGAGAAGGTCGCCGACGTCACGACGCATCACGCGTTCCGTAACGTCGCGTCGTCGATATCGGGGTTGTTCGACTTCGCCAACGCGCCGGCCAATCAGGAGCTGATGACGTTCGATACCGGAGCAGGGCGCGCCAACCGCATCTGGCAGTTGCCGGCGTCCTATGCCGATCTGGTGGAGCGCCGCAAAGCGCTGGAAGCCTGGGCCTCGCTGCATGCCGGCTTCATGGGGCGAGCGCCCGATCACGTCGCCTCATGCATCTCAGGCCTCTATATGGGGCTCGATGTGTTCAAGGAGTACGATCCGGCGCGCGCGGGTGCGCTCGAGAGCTACTACCGTTACGCGCGCGACAAGGACCTCTACCTCACCTACGTCATCATCAATCCGCAGGCCGACCGCTCGAAGGGTGCAGCCGAGCAGACCGATCCGTATCTGACCGCCGGTGTCGTCGATCGCGACGCCGAGGGCATCACCGTTCGCGGCGCCAAGATGCTGGCGACCGGCGGCGTGGTGGCCGACGAGGTGTTCGTCACGACCATCCAGCCGATGCGTCCGGGCGAAGAACGGTACGCGATGTCGTTCGCGATCCCGATGAACACCAAGGGCCTGAAGATGCTGTCGCGCAAGTCCTACGAGGATGCCGCGGGCGCCGTGTTCGACAATCCGCTCGCCAGCCGCTTCGACGAAAACGACTCGGTGCTCTACTTCGACGACGTGAAGGTGCCGTGGGATCGCGTCTTTATCGAAGGCAACGTGGAGATGTGCCAGAAGCAGTTCCACGCCACGCCGTGCCATGTCTATCAGAACTACCAGGCGATGGTGCGCCTCAGCGTGAAGCTGAAATTCCTGACCGGTCTCGCGCATCGCATCGCCGAGATGAACGGCGTGACGCAGTTCCCGCAGGTACGCGAGATGCTCGGACAACTCGCCGCCGAAACCGGAATGGTCGACGCGCTAGTCGCGGCGATGGAAGCGAAGGGCAAGCAGGTTGGGCCGTACTTCATCCCGGATCGCCACACGCTCTATTCGGCGCAGGTGCTGACACAACAGCTCTATTCGCACATCCTCAACACGCTGCGCGAGCTCGCCGGTGGCGGCATGATCATGCTGCCGTCGTCGGTCGCTGACTTCGGCAACCCGGAGATCGCGGCGCTGATCGAGAAGACGCAGCAGTCGCCGAAGGCGGGTTCGCTCGACCGGGTCAAGTTCTACAAGCTCGCCTGGGATGCCGTGGGCTCCGAGTTCGGCTCGCGCCATCAGCAGTACGAGATGTTCTACGCGGGCGCGACCTTCGTCACCAAGGGACACTCGTATCGCACCTACGACTGGGCGAGCGCCGACCGGCTGGTTCAGACCATGCTCGATTCCTACAACCTGAACGGCGTCCAGACGTCATCCAAAGCGGCTTAACGCGGAGACAGATAATGCCCGTCAACAAGAAGCACGACGAATTCCATACGCTCGACCTGAACAGCGGCTGGGAGGTTCCTGCCGGATATCCGTCCGGCATTCAGCAGAAGATCATCGCCGGCGGACTGGATGAAGAGAACCGGCGCGGCACGCGCACGCGGCTGCTGCGCTTTGCGCCCGGCGTCTACACGACCGCGCCGTTTTCGCACGAGTACTGGGAAGAGGTTTATCTGGTCTCGGGCGACCTGATCGTCGGCAACGACGAGAAGGGGGAGGGCGGAAAGAGCTATCCGCCGAACACCTATGCTTGCCGCCCGCCGCACGCAAAGCACGGCCCGTTCAAGTCGGTCAACGGCTGCATGCTGATCGAAATCCACTACTTCGATCCGGTGTGAGCCGGATCGGGTCTTTGCCACCACACGCTCGGACAAGAAGGGGGAAGTCATGAAATTCAAGATCGGTTTGTCTGCGACTGCACTCGCAATGGGGCTCGCGTTGGCAACGCCAGCGCTCGCGCAGCAGAAGCCAGCCTCGGTAGGGCTTGGCATCTTCACATTCACATCGGGCCCCGCGGCGGCCTACGGCATGCCGGGCAAGAACGCGGCGGATTTGTTGATCGAGGACATCAATGCCAAGGGCGGCATCGGCGGCGTGCCGGTCAGTGCGACCTACGTCGACGAAGCGCAAGGCGCGCAGGGCGTGATTGCCGAATATCGGCGTCTCGCCGGGGAAGCAAAGAACCAGGTGATGATTGCTGCTTTGTCGAGCGCCAACTGCCTCGCGCTGGCGCCGCTCGCGGAGCAGCTCGAAGTCCCGACCGTCGCCTGGAACTGCGACACGCATCAGCTCCTGATGGACGGCAAGAGCAAGTACGTGTTCCGGCCGAATGGCAACACAGTGCCGGAATTCATCGCGTACGCGGTCTATCTGCTCGAGCGCAAGCCGGACGTGAAGACGGTTGCGATCATCAATCCGGATTACGCATTCGGTCACGATGCGGCAAAGATTTTCAAGGCCGCGCTGAAGGCGCTGAAGCCGGATATCGAGATTGTCGCCGAACTGTTCCCGAAGCTCGGCTCACCGAACTATCAGACCGAGATCTCGCGCCTGACGACGGCGCGTCCCGATGTCGTGTTCTCCAATCTCTGGGGCGCCGATCTTGAGAACTTCGTGCGGCAGGCGTCGCCGCGTGGTCTCTTCACGTCGAGTCAGGTCGTGCTCGCGCTTGGCGAAACGGTTCTGCAACGGGTCGCGCTGCCGGACGGCGTGATCGTCGGCGTGCTGGGCGACGGCTGGTGGATGTCGCCGGAAGCCAAGGCCAACGCCGAGACCGTGAAGTTCGCCGAAACCTACAAGGCGAAGTACGGCGAATACCCGGTGTTCCCGTCACTGAAGATGGCGAACGCGCTGATCTATACGAAAGCGGCTTATGATGCCGCGATGAAAAAGAACGGCGGCAAGTGGCCGACCCGTGCCGAAATCGCCGAGGCGATGAAGGGCAGCCAGGTCAAGACGCTGACCGGGACGATGATCACTCGCGCAGATAACGACGGCCTCGTCGATCAGATCGTCGGCATCACCGCGAAAACCGCAGCGCAACCGTTCCCGGTGATCGGCGAGATGACCCGCTACAAGGGCGACAGCCTGATGCCGCCGGCCGGACAGGATGCGATCGCGTGGGTCTCGACCCTGACGCCGGCCTTCGCAAAATCCCTGCCGAAGCCGGGCAGCTACAAGTAGCCGGCAGCTCCGTCGCAAACCACGTGAACGGGTAGGCCGATGTCGAACGTCATAGTTTCCCTGCTGCTGGACAGTCTCGCCAGCGCCGCGTTGATCTTCTTCGCGGCGGTTGGCCTGACGCTGGTGTTCAGTGTGTTGCGTGTGCTCAACGTGGCGCACGGCAGCCTCTACTCCATCGGCGGCTATGTCGCGGCGTCGGCTTGCCTGTTCATTGCAAGCCGGCACCTCCATCCGGCCCTGTCGTTTGTTGCGCTCCTGTTCAGTGCGGTGTTCGTAGCCGCGCTGTTCGGCCCGCTGATCGAGCGCACGCTCATCCGCTGGACCTACGGCAAGTCCGAAGCTGTTCAGATCCTGATCACCTTCGGGCTGTTCCTGATCCTCGAAGATCTTCAACGTTTGGTCTTCGGCGTGCAATCCTTCTACGAGGACGCGCCGATGCGGCTGCTCGGCACCTCGCGCATCGCCGGGATCATCTACCTCAACTACCAGCTGTTTCTGATCGCGGTTGCTGTTGTTGTCGTCTTTGGCTTGCGCGCCATGATCCGTCACACGCGGCTCGGCCGGCTGATCACGGCAGTGGTGGCCGACCGCGAGATGGCGCAGTCGATCGGCATCGACACCAACCGCATCTTCATTCTGGCGTTCTCGCTCGGCGTTTTCCTCGCAGCGCTGGGCGGTGCGTTGACCGCACCGACGTCCGGCATCGCGCCGGGGCTCGGCGCCGATACGATGGTGCTTGCATTCGCAGTGGCTGCGATCGGGGGCCTCGGTCAGATCGAGGGCGCGGCGGTTGCAGCCCTCATCGTCGGCGCCGCGCGCGTGCTCGCCATCTACTGGGTTCCCGCGCTCGATGCGGTGGCGCCCTATGCCGTGATGCTGATCGTTCTGCTGATCAGGCCGTATGGCCTGTTCGGCTCGATCACAGCGAGGCGCATATGATGCGGATCGCTCTCGCTGCCGTATCGGTTCTCGTCCTTGCCATCATGCCGCTGCTGGCGCCGTGGCTGCAGTTCGTGCTGACGCTCGCGATCGCCAAGGGTTTCGCGGCGCTCGGCGTCGCCGTGCTGTTGCGAGCAGGGCTGATCTCCATCGGTCACGCGATGTTCTTCGCTGCCAGCGCCTATGGTGTCGCTTTCCTGGCGCGGGCGGGCATCAACGACCTCGCGCTGCAGCTGATCGTTTCGGTGCTGTGCGCAGCGCTGATCGGCGTTCTCGCCGGGCTGTTTCTGGTCCGTTACCGCGCGATCTTCTTCGCGATGCTCAATCTCGCGGTGTCGATGGTTTTCTACGCCCTGTGCGCGAAGCTCTATGGCGTCACCGGCGGCACCGACGGCATGCCGATCCCGATTCCCAGCGCATTCGGCGTCGTGCTCAGCGAACCGGCCTTCAAGTCGATCCTGTTCTATCTCAGTCTGGTGCTGATGCTGCTGGTCGGCTTCTGCGTTCATCGCTATCTCCAGAGCCCGCTCGGCCAGGCGCTGTCGGCGGTTCATACCAACGAGATCAGGCTCGAATATCTCGGCGTGCCGGTGTGGGCCGTCTTGCTGATCGCCTACGTCATCTCCGCTGCGCTCGCCGGCCTCGGCGGTGCGATCGCGGGATTTGCCATCGGCCGGGTCGTGCCGGAGTTCGCATTCTGGACCGCGTCCGGACATCTCGTGCTGGTGGCGGTGCTCGGCGGAATCGGCGGCGTGCCGGGTGCATTCATCGGCGCGCTGTTTCTGGAGCTTCTGCACACGGTCGCTGTCACCGTCACCGATGCATGGAATCTCATTGTCGGACTGGCGCTGATCATGGTGATCATGTTCATGCCGCGCGGCTTCTACGGACTGATCGCGCGCAAGGAGGGGACGGCGCTATGAAGCAGCCCATCCTCGAAGCCAAGGACCTTCACGTCGCTTTCAACGGCGTGAAGGCCGCCGATGGCGTCAATCTCAAGATTTATGACGATGAGTTCCTTGCCGTCATCGGGCCGAACGGCTCCGGCAAAACCACGCTGCTCAATATCTGTACCGGCTACATCAAGCCGCGATCGGGAAGCGTGCATCTCGACGGCCACGACATCACACGGCTGACGCCACGCGCGATCGCGCGGCGCGGCGTGGCGCGGGCATTCCAGATTCCGCAGCTGTTCTCCGACCAGCGGGTCATCGACAACATGATGCTGGCGCTGGCCGCCAGGAACGGCCTGTGGAGCGCGACGCAGCCGCTGGACACCCCGGCGCGCCGGGAAGAAGCCGAGGCGCTGCTCGGTCTGGTCGGGCTTGCCGACGATCGTCTGCGGATCAGCAGCACGTTGCCCGAGGGGCATCGCAAGCTGCTCGACATCGCGATCGCGCTGGCGCTGAAGCCGCGCCTTCTGCTGCTCGATGAGCCGACCAGCGGCGTCAGCGCGCTGGAGCGGTTTCCGTTGATGGAAGCGCTGATGGGCGCGCTGCGGCAGCGGAAAATCACGGCGCTCTTTGTCGAGCACGATATGGAGGTGGTGGCCCGCTACGCCAATCGCGTCCTTGTCTGGAACGCGGGCACCATCATGGCCGAGGGGCGTCCCGACGAGGTCTTCAGCGATGCGCAGGTCCTGCAACGCGTTGTGGGAGTCGCGTGATGCTCAGTCTCGAGAAGGTGAGCGTTTCGATCGAGGGCGTCCGCGTGCTGCGTGATATCAGCTGCGACATTGCCGAGCGGAAGACGACGGTGCTGATCGGCCGCAACGGCGCCGGGAAGACGACGACGCTGCGGGCCGTCATGGGCCTTCTCCCGCTGGACAGCGGCGCTGTTCGCCTCGACGGAAACGATCTCAGTCAATCGCCGGCCCATCGCCGGGCGCATCTCGGTATCGGCTATGCGCCTGAGGATCGGCGTCTCGTTGCGGAAATGAGTGTCGCCGAGAACATCCGCCTCCCGGCGCTGGCACTGAAGCTCGGCAAGGCTGAAACCAGCCGCAGGCTCGATGAAATTTACGGATTGCTGCCCGATCTGCACACAATGCGCGACCGGCCGGCCGGCGGCGTTTCCGGCGGGCAAGGGAAGATGGTTGCGCTCGGGCGAGCGTTGATGGTCGCGCAAAAGCTGTTGCTGCTCGACGAGCCGTTCCAGGGCCTCGCGCCGGCGCTCGCGCTTGCGTATGCGCGGACGCTCGGCGATGTTCGCAAGCAACGCCCCGAGCTCGCATTGCTCATCACCGAATCCAGCCCCTCGCTCCTCAACAAGATCGCCGACCGGACCTTGCAGATCGAGCGTGGCGAAATCCTTGGCTCCTCGCATACGGATGAAAAAGCCCATGTTGTTGCAGTTTGAACGCATCGCCAAGGATCG
>JBEIPX010000228.1:0-5513 GCA_040376815.1 Bradyrhizobiaceae bacterium | reverse complement strand
GCGCACCTGCGCGCTTACGATCTTCTGAGCGACGGTGACCAGGACTTGCGCGAGTTGCCGCTCAGTGAGCGCCGCGCCCGCCTCGAAACGCACATCGCAAAACTCGACGATGCGCGCGTCGATCTCTCGCCGCGCATAACATTCGAGACATGGGACGATCTCGCCGCCGCTCGCGCCGATCCATCATCCGCGGGCGCCGGTGACGATGCGGAGGCTGTCGAAGGCGTGATGCTGAAGCGGCACGATGCACCCTACGTGCCCGGACGGCCGAAGGGGCTGTGGTGGAAGTGGAAGCGCGATCCGCACATTATCGATGCGGTCTTGATGTATGCGCAGCGTGGCCACGGCAAGCGCTCGTCGTATTATTCCGACTACACTTTCGGCGTCTGGAGTGCGGGCGAGGCTGGCGATCAGCTTGTGCCCGTCGGCAAGGCGTACTTCGGCTTCACCGACGAAGAGCTGATCGAGATCGACAAGTTCGTGCGCAAGCATACGGTCGAACGCTTCGGCCCGGTGCGCGAAGTCGTGCACGATGCCAATCAGGGCATCGTGTTCGAGGTGGCGTTCGAAGGATTGCAGCGCTCGACCCGGCACAAGTCCGGCGTCGCGATGCGCTTTCCGCGCATCAGCCGCCTGCGCTGGGACAAGCCGCCGCGCGATGCCGACCGGCTGGAAACGCTGGAGCGCATGCTTAAAAGCGAGGGCGAGTTGGCGGAAACCTAGCTTTCTTCGTCATCCCCGGATTTGATCCGGGCATCCATCTTTCTTCGAAAGACAAACAAGGTGGATTTCCGGGTCAAGCCCGGCAATGACGATACGTTAAGTCACCACACCGACTTGCGCTTGCGCAGATCGTCGGCCTCGGCCCTGGTCAACGGCTGGATCACCTTGCCCTGCAACAGCAGGAACAGCTTCGCCGTCTCTTCCAGCTCTTCCGTCGCGTACATCGCGTTCTCGAGTGTCGTGCCTGCAACCACCGGCCCGTGGTTCGACAGTAGCATCGCGTGATGCTTGCCGGCCAGCTTTTCCACCGCGCGCGCGAGTTCGTCGTCGCCCGGCGCGAAGTACGGCACCAGCGGCAGATGACCGATCCGCATCACGTAATACGCCGTCAGCGGCGGCATGCAGTCATGATGATCGAGCCCGTGCAAGCACGACACGGCGACCGAATGCGTCGAATGCAGATGCACCACCGCATGCGCGCCGTCGCGCTGCCCGTACATCGCGCGATGCAGGAACGCTTCCTTGGTCGGCGCATCGCCATCGACCAGACGCCCCTTGGCGTCGAGTCGCGACAGCCGCGCCGGATCGAGCGCACCGAGCGACGCATTGGTCGGCGTCATCAGCCAGCCGCCGTCCGGCAGCCGCACCGAGATATTGCCACTGGAGCCGTGCGTCAGCCCGCGATTGAACAGCGACGCACCGGTCGCGCAAATCTGATCGCGGAGTCTGGTTTCGCTCACGAGAGCCGGTCCCATGCCTTCAGGAAAAAATCTTCCGCGCCGAAGTTACCCGACTTCAGCGCCAGCGCCACATCCGGCTTCGAGGTCGAGCGCGTCCACGGCACGCCGGGATCGATTTCGGGGCCGATGGTCAGCGCCTTGACGCCGAGCGCCTGCACCACCGCGCCGGAGGTCTCGCCGCCAGCCACGATCAAGCGGGTGAAACCGCATGCCGGTAGCGCCGCAGCGACCGCGCCGAGCAGATGCTCGACAATGATACCAGCCTTGTCGCGGCCGAGCCGCTCCTGCACGCGCTGAACTGCTTCCGGCTCGTCGCTCGAATAAATGAGAAACGGCTTGTCCGCAGGCTGCCGCTCGATCCATTGCAGAAGCGCTTGCGGATTCTGCACGCCGTCCGCGATCTCCAGCGGATCGAGCCGGAAATTCGGAACACCCGCCGCGATCGCAGCCTTCACCTGCCCGCGCGTTGCCGCCGAGCAGGAGCCCGCGAGAATCGCGCGCCGCCCTTCCGGAGCTGCCATCCGCTGCGGCGCCGGCGTCAGGTCCTTGATGAGGCCCGCGGCCCGATAAGCTTCCGGCAATCCCATGGCGACGCCGGAGCCGCCGGTGATCAGCGGTAGATCGCTGAGCGCCGCACCGATGGTGCGCAGATGCTCATCCTTCACCGCATCGACGATGAAGATGCGATGCTCGCTGTCACTCTCCAATGCCTTGCGCAACGCGGCGATGCCTGCATCGACGACCGCGTAGCCGATCAGCCCGACCTTCAGCTTCGTCTGCCGCTGCAGCACGCGCACGAGATTGGAATCGCGCATCGGCGTCAGCGGATGGTCCTTCATCGGACTTTCCGCCAGCGGCACGCCGTTGACGAACAGATTGCCGTTGAATAGCGTCCGCCCGGCCTGCGGAAACACCGGACACGCGATGGTTATCCCACCAGTGACGCCGAGCAGCGCCTCGGCGACCGGGCCGATGTTGCCCCGATCGGTCGAGTCGAATGTCGAGCAGTATTTGAAGAACAGCCGCTGCGCGCCGAACCGTTTCAGCGCCGCCGCCGCATCGAGCGATTGCTTCACCGCGTCGGCAGCAGGAATCGTGCGCGACTTCAGCGCGATCACCAGCGCATCGATGTTGCTGGCATCGAGATCGTCCGGCGGCAGCCCGGCCGATTGCACGGTGCGCAGCCCCTCGCGCGTCAGCATCAGCGCGAGGTCGGTAGCGCCCGTGAGATCATCGGCAATGCAGCCGAGGATCATGGTGTTGTCCTGATGGGCATGCTCCGATCCGAAACCAGTTCGGGCGTGAGGTCAAGCCTTGGCGTCAAGCCTTGGCGTCAAGCCTTGGCGTTCGCGATCACGCCGCTTGCATTGCCTTGAACCAGCCGAGGCCGTCGACGGTTTTGCCCTTCGGGTTGTACTCGCAGCCGACGAAGCCCGTGTAACCGAGGCGGTCGAGCGCCGCGAACACGCGCGCGTCGTCGAGTTCGCCGGTGCCAGGCTCGTTGCGGTCGGGCACCGCCGCCGTCTGCACGTGGCCGATGATCGGCATCATCGCTTCCAGCCCCTTGATCACATCGCCGTGGATGATCTGGCGGTGGAAGATGTCGAACTGCAACTTGAGATTGGGTCGCGCCAGCCGCTTCACGATCTCGGCCGCGACGTCGAAATTGTTGAGGAAAAAACCCGGCACGCTGCGCGGATTGATCGGCTCGATGACGATGTCGAGGCCCTTCGGCTGTGCCTTGTCGCAGGCAAAGAGAACCGCGCTCTCGTAAGCCTGCTGCGCCACCGGATCGCCGGCCCTGGCGATGCCCGCCATCACGTGTAGCCGTTTCACGCCGGTCGCTTCCGCATAGACGAGGGCCTTGTCGATCGAAGCCTCGAATTCGGCGCGGCGCTCGGGAAACACGGCCGTCCCGCGCTCGCCCTTTGCCCAGTCTCCCGGCGGGCAGTTGAACAGCGCCTGCGTCAGGCCGTTGTCCTTCAGCGCTTTGCCGACGGCTTCCGGCGGATGCTCATACGGAAACAGGAATTCCACCGCATCGAAGCCGTTGTCGCGCGCCGCCTTGAAGCGATCGAGAAACGCCCATTCGGTAAACATCATCGAGAGATTGGCAGCAAACCGGGGCATCGCGATCAAACCTTGCGTGTGGGGAGTTCGGTGCCGGTGATCTGGGCATAGAGACGCGCGACGGACGCGTCGTCGTCCTTGCCCATGCCCGCGGCGGCGGTCATGAGAAACATCTGGAGCGCGGCGGAAGCAACCGGCGTCGGAAACTTCGTGCCGCGCGACATGTCGCTGATGATGCCGAGATCCTTGGTAAAAATTTCGACCGCGCTGCGCGGCGCGTAATCGCCCTCGAGCACATGCGGCATACGGTTTTCGAACATCCACGAATTGCCCGCGGACGCCGTGATCACCTCGTAGACCTTCGCGATATCGAGGCCGAGGCGCTTGGCGAACACCAGCGCTTCGCTCGCAGCCGCAATGTGCACACCGGCGAGCAACTGGTTGACCATCTTGAACGACGCGCCGATGCCGGCTTCGTCACCGAGGCGATAGACCTTCGCCGCCATCGCTTCGAGCGCCGGGTCGGCCTTGCTCATCGCGGCCGGTGACCCCGACGCGAGCACAGTGAGTTCACCCTGTGCTGCGCGCTGCGCACCGCCGCTGATCGGCGAATCGAGATAGAGCAAGCCCTTCGCCTCGACGGCCTTCGCCAGCGCCCGCGCGCGCTCCGGGTCCATGGTTGCGCAGGACATCACCAGCGCACCCTTCGGCAGTGCGTCGGCAAGTCCGCCGGAGCCGAACAGCACGTCATCCGTCTGGTCGGCGTTGACGACGACGATGACGGCGATGGTCGCGCCAGCGACCGCGTCCTTCACCGAGCCACAGGCCTTGCCGCCGTGCTCGCTCGCGAACCTTGCCGCTACATCCGGCCGCACGTCGAACGCCGAGACGGCGAAGCCTTTGCGCCGCAGCGACACGGCCATGCCGTACCCCATTGAACCGAGGCCGATGACAGCAACTGGAGACTGGGTGGAGGCTGCATTCATGCGGCGTTCATCCCTCGCGTTCTTGTCTGATTGGATCGGCACATTACAGCGCGTTTAGCCAATGCAAAACCGCCGCAAATCCGATAAACTTCACCTCAATGCTTGACAACGGCGGGGCGCGCACCACTTGCCCTTCCGTGCCGTGAGCGATGCGGCGCAACGAACAGGAGACGACGATGCAGACCGAGAACAGGCCGACGATCGACAGTCAGCCGGCCGCGACCGACAACCTGTCGCGCTTTCTCGGCGGCTCGCCCATCGGCGTTTTGCTTCGCCTCGTGCTCCTGTCGATCCTGGTCGGCGTCGTGCTTGCCGCGATCGGCTTCGATCCCTGGAACATCATTCACAGCATCCGCAAGCTGTTCCAGACAGTCTGGGATCTCGGCTTCGACACCATCAACTGGCTGTGGCGCTACTTCCTGCTCGGCGCCGTGATCGTCATACCTGTGTGGCTGATCATGCGAGTTGCCAACGCACCACGCGGACGCTAACCCGCGCGTCATGGACGCGCCGAGTTCAGCCTTATCCCAACAGCAAATTCCGTCACCGGCCTTCAAACCGGTGACGACGCGTGACGTGTTCACCATCGCAGGGCCCGCGATGCTGGCGAACCTGACGACGCCGTTGCTGGGCGTCGTCGCCACCGCTGCGATCGGCCGCCTCGGCGACGCCACCATGCTCGGCGGCGTGGCGATGGCCTCCGTTGTTTTCGACTGCCTGTTCTGGCTGTTCGCGTTTCTGCGCATGAGCACGGTCGCGTTCGCCGCGCAGGCCGTCGGCGCCGGGCAGACGCATGAGTTGCGCGCACTGCTTGCCCGCGGCTTCGTCGTCGCCGCCATCGTCGGCGTGCTGCTGATCGCCGTACAGGTACCTCTGACCGCCGTCATCCTGAAGGCAATGGGCGGCAGCGAGGGCGTCACCAGCGCCGCGAAAGCTTATTTCACCGTCCGCATCTGGTCGGCGCCGCTGGTGCTCGCGAACTACGTCGTGCTTG
>JBEIPX010000533.1:0-2122 GCA_040376815.1 Bradyrhizobiaceae bacterium | reverse complement strand
CCCGGATGGTGCGGAACTGCATCGTGGCGTCGCGAAACATCTTGTGGAATTCAACCGCGATGAACTGGGCAATCTGCTGGCTGCCGACCATGTGACTGGTGAAATCCAGTGCGACCGCGGTGGCGTTGCCTTCCGGAGCGATCCATTCCGCGCCGTCGGTGAACAGTGCCGCAATCTGTTCGGGATCGCGGGTCGAGAACGTCTTCCAGGCGTGCATTGTCAACTCGCGGGTATCGATCGATGTCATGCTGTGCTCCTCGCTTTCGGGTTGGCTGCATAGCTACACGTGCTGTCATTCACTCGCCGGAAACGGACATGGTCATTCATAAGCCCCTTTCGCGCCGCCGCGAGCCGGGTAGGATGGCTCCATGCTCAGCTTTGAAACCTGCAACGCGGCGCGGCTGCGGCGCGACCCGTTCTACGACGGACTGTTCTTCACGGCGGTGCGCACCACGGGCATCTATTGCCGTCCGGTGTGCCCGGCGAAGCAGCCGCACGATCGTAACGTCGAATATCATCCGACCGCGGCATCGGCGGAGAATGCCGGCTTCCGTCCGTGTTTGCGCTGCCGCCCGGAAACTGCGCCGTTCTGCCCGGCGTGGAACGGAACGAAGTCGACGGTCGAGCGTGCGCTGAAGCTGATCGCCGACGGATCGCTCGATAGCGGTTCGGTGGAGCAGCTTGCGGCCCGGCTCGGCGTCAGCTCGCGGCATCTGGCGCGGCTGTTCGACAAGCATATCGGCGCCAGCCCGATGCAAATGGCGGGCACGGTGCGGGTGCAGCGCGCCAAGCGGCTCCTGAACGATACCGATCTCAGCATGACGGAGATCGCCTATCGCGCGGGTTTCCAGAGTCTGCGCCGCTTCAACGCGACATTTCAGGAACTCTACGGCCGGCCGCCATCGCGTCTTCGCTCCACGCGCGAGCGCCCTCGCAAACAGTCGCGGACGGCTGCGAATGGCTCCCGCGCAATTCACGTGTAGTCATCATGTCCAAGCGTTCGTCCGGCGCATCGATCGCCTATGCCCATTTCGACAGCCCGATCGGCCGCTTGCTGATTGCGGGCGACGGCGAGTGGCTGCACCTGATCAGCTTTCCGTCTGGCAGCCGCACGCGGCATCCGGAACAGAATTGGCGCAAGGATGAGAAGCTGTTCAAACAGGCCTTCAAGCAGCTCGATCAGTATTTCGCCGGCAAGCGCCGCGATTTCGACCTGCCGCTGCACTTCGCGGGCACGCCGTTTCAGAACACGATGTGGAAGCGGCTGCTGAAAGTGCCATACGGCACGACGACGACCTATCGCGATCTTGCCATCGCACTCGGACGTCCGGCGGCGAGCCGCGCGGTCGGTGCAGCCAACGGCGCGAACCCGTTTCCGATCGTGGTGCCGTGCCATCGCGTGCTCGGCTCGAACGGCTCGCTGACGGGCTTCGGCGGTGGCGTGGACGTGAAGCGCTTCCTGCTCGTGCATGAGCACAAGGTGGCCGGGCAGGAATTCAGATTGACGTGAGCGAGATCAGCTCGCCGCTTCGAGCCGCTCGTCGCTGAGCATGCGGAGCGCGGTGTCGGCATCCATCGGCTCGCCGAACGCGAAGCCCTGGCCGTACTCGCAGCCCATCTGCGACAGCTCGACCGCATCCGAGTCGGTTTCGACGCCCTCGGCGACGACGTCCATGCCGAGATCGTGCGCCATGGCGACGATCGACTTCAGGATCACCGGGCGCGTGCCGCGGCTGGTGGTGCGCACGAACGACTGATCGATCTTGATCGTGTCGAACGGGAAGCGCTGGAGATAGGCCAGCGAGGAATGGCCGGTGCCGAAATCATCCAGCGACAGGCCGACGCCGAGCTCCTGGATCCGCTGCAGCATCTGCGCGGCGTGCTCCGGATTCTCCATCACCAGCGACTCGGTGAGTTCGAGCTTGAGCGTGCCCTTGGCGATCGCCGAGCGCGACAGCACGCTGCGCACATCGTGAATGAGATCATGACGCAGCAACTGCCGCGATGAGACGTTGACGCTGCAGAACGCCGGCTCGCGCAGGCGCACGCTGCGCTGCCACGCCGCGAGCTGGCGCGCCGCCTGATCCATCACGAACAGGCCGAGGTCGACGATCAGGCCGAT
>JBEIPX010000427.1:0-3070 GCA_040376815.1 Bradyrhizobiaceae bacterium | reverse complement strand
TGATTGTGCACCGTGCTCTTCATGGCGATGACGCCGGTGGTGCGGTTCGGCGTCAGTTCGACAATCTCCAGCGCCGCATAAAGCGTGTCGCCGACGTAGACCGGTTTCAGAAATCGCGACGACTGGTCGAGGAATCCGACCAGGCTGTCCTCGACCATGAACGGAAACTCGCCGGCGCCCGCCGCCGTCTGAATCACGATCTGATACCCGTGCGCGAGCATGTGCGGCATGCCGCGGCGGCGGCAGTATTCGACATCGTAATGCACCGGATGGTTGTCGCCGCTGGCGCTCTGGAACGCCAGAAACAGCGCATCGGTCATGGTGCGGCTCGGCAGCACGAAACGTTCGCCGACCTTGAAATCGTCGAACCAGCGGCTTTCATACCGGCGATGCTTGTCCGGATCGAACGCAGCGCTCACTGTTTCACCTCGCGGCAATTGGCCCAGGGACGGCGCGCATGCTTGATCCGCACGGCGCCGAGCTTGTTGAAACGCAGGTCGACGCCCTGCGACGCATAGCGCTGACCGCCGATCGCGAGACGTTTGCGCAGTTCGATGGACTTGCCGTCTATATGAATGTGCGCGTTCGGATCGTAACGATAGAACGCCACGACGAACGGCGCGCCATCCGCGCATTCATACGTCCGGAAACTCGACTGCGCAGTAGCGCCGGTTGCGCCCAGTATGCCAAGCAAACCGCCAAGACAGCCAGAAAGAATGGGTCCCCTGCGTGAAATCATGTTCTCTCCTTCAAGGCCGGCGAGTATAGCCTGATGGAAATGAAATGCCGCCTGTCATCGCACCGCCGTATGAGGTGGCTTAGGATCATGCCATGACAGATTCGCCGATGACAGAAACCTTCTCCCGCCATCTCAATCTCGCAGGCGCCAGCAATTTCCGCGACCTCGGCGGCTATGCCGGAAAGAACGGCCGCACCCTGCGATGGCGCCGCATTTTTCGCTCCAACCACCTCGGCAAGGTCACCAGTGACGATATTTCCGTGCTGCGTCAGCTCGGCGTCAAATCGGCGTTCGATCTGCGCGGCATCGACGAGCGCGCGCCCGACGCCTGCAGGGACGAAGCGATCAGCGTTCATTCGCTGCCGATCGAGCCTGTGACACTCACTGTGGTGCGCGATCGCCTGGCCTGCGGTCCGCTCTCGACCGAAGAGACCATGGAGATCATGCGCGAGTCGTACCGCAACTACGTGCGCCACAACACGCCGCGCTATCGCGAGCTGTTCGCGCATCTGGTGAAGGACCCCGCACCGCTGGTGATCCACTGCACCGCGGGCAAGGACCGCACCGGTTTTGCGTGCGCGCTCGTACTTGGTGCCGCCGGCGTGCCGGAGGAAACGATCGTCGAGGACTATCTCCTGACCAACACCTACTACCGCCGCGACACCACCAACATCACCATGCTGCCTCCTGAGGTGATGGCGGGTCTACAGACCGTCGACACGACATTCCTTTCCGCAGCGCTCGACGCCGTTCATGCGGACTATGGCGATCTGGAAACCTATTTCAGCGAAGGCCTCGGCCTTGGCCCGCGCGAACGCGCCGAGTTCGACCGGCTGTATCTTGCGTGAGCGGCTGCGTCCTGGCCTCTGAAGCCCGCTCGATATCCTGATCGCTGCTTGCTGCGATCGCAAAGTCAGGTCGAACCGTTTCCTTGCGCGCCGCCCTCGTCTTTCAGCGGCGTCAGCAGCCACAGTGTCAGGAACGTGAAGAGCGAGATCATCACCGCCACGTCGTAGACGCCGAGGCCGACCGCCGCACCGGTCGCGCCCGTCGCCCAGAGGCTGGCCGCAGTCGCGGTACCATGTACCGAGCCACCCTGTTTGAGGATCGCGCCGCCGCCGATGAAGCCCATGCCGGTCATCAGGCCTTCGATGATGCGTGCGGTGCCTTCAGGGTGCCCTTGCAAAATTGTTTCGGTCGCCTGCACGATGCCACAGGTCGCGATCGCGACCAGCGGAAAGGTACGCAGCCCGGCACTGCGCTCGTTCTTTTCGCGATTCCAGCCGATCGGCAGCGCCAAGAGATAGGCGATGGCCAGCGCGATAAAGTGCGGCAGGATACGAAAGCCGCCGGTGGCTTCAAGAAACGATTGCATTGAAAAATCCCCCGCCCGCACCGCATGGCCGCGACACACGCAGCCACCCTCGTCAGTCAGAACGCGCTTTGGGACGCGGAAGTTCCGCGCCCCGTTCGTACGGCAGAAGGGCTCAGGCGACCTTGCGCGCCGAGATGTTGCCGTTGAGGAAGCCTTCGAGCCGCTGGCGGATGATCGCTTCGGAATCGCGCATGATGCGGTCGATCAACTCCTTCACGGTCGGGATGTCGTGGATTAGACCTGCGACCATGCCGCAGCTCCACGCACCGGCACTCATGTCGCCCTCGATCATCACCTTGGGGTAGATCCCGGCGACCTGATCGTGGATGTCCTCGATCTTGAGGTTCTTGCCCTTCTCGCGCTCGATCTCGAGCAGCTTGTCGACATTCGCATTCCTCAGCACGCGCTCGGTGTTGCGCAGCGAGCGCATGATCAGCCGCGTGTCGAGCTCGGATGCGGCGACCAGCGCCTGCTTGACGTTGTCGTGCACCGGCGCCTCCTTCGTTGCGATGAAGCGCGTGCCCATGTTCATGCCCTCCGCACCCATCGCCAATGCCGCGACGAGGCTGCGCGCATCGGCCATGCCGCCCGACGCAACGAACGGGATCTTCAGCTCCTCATCGGCGCGCGGCAGCAGGATCATGTTCGGCACGTCGTCCTCACCCGGATGACCGCCGCACTCGAAGCCGTCGACGCTGACCGCGTCGCAGCCGATGCTTTCAGCCTTCAGCGAATGACGCACCGAGGTGCACTTGTGGATCACCTTGATCCCCGCGGATTTGAGCGCCGGCATGTACTGCTCGGGGCTGCGGCCTGCGGTCTCGACAATCTTCACGCCGCCCTCGCGGATGGCATCGATGTATTCCGGATACGGCGGCTTGGCGAAAGTCGGCAGGAAGGTGAGATTCACGCCGAACGGCTTGTCGGTCATGTCGCGGCAGCACGCGATTTCCTTC
>JBEIPX010000574.1:0-1705 GCA_040376815.1 Bradyrhizobiaceae bacterium | reverse complement strand
GCGGGTGGCCTCGATACCGACCAGATCGACGTGCGCGATGCGCTCGCCGCGCTCAAGCCGCTGCTGGAGAGCCCCGGCATCCTCAAGATCGGCCGCAACCTGAAATTCGACGCACTCGTGTTTGCGCAGCATGGCATTGCGCTCGCGCCAGTCGACGACGTGATGCTGATCTCCTACGTGCTCGACGCGGGACGCAGCAGTCACTCGCTGGAGTCGATGTCCGAGACCTGGCTCGGCCACACGCCGATCGCCTACGACAGCATCAGCGGCACCGGCAAGAACCGCCTCGGTTACGATCAGGTGCCGATCGAGAAGGCGTCGGAGTACGCGGCGGAAACATCCGACCTCGCGCTGCGTCTCTGGTACGCGCTGAAGCCGCGCCTTGTCGCCGAACGCATGAACAACGTCTACGAGACGCTGGAGCGGCCGATGGTGCCGGTGCTCGCGCGCATGGAACGCCGCGGCATCTCGATCGACCGGCAGACGCTGTCACGTCTCTCCGGCGAATTCGCGCAGACCGCCGCCCGCGTCGAAGCCGACATCCGCGATATCGCCGGCGAGGACGTCAATCCCGGCAGCCCGAAGCAGCTCGGCGACATCATGTTCGGCAAGATGGGCCTGCCCGGCGGCACCAAGACCAAGACCGGCGCTTGGTCGACATCCGCGCAGATTCTCGATGACCTCGCCGAATCCGGTCACGAATTTCCGAAGAAGATTCTGGAATGGCGGCAGGTGTCGAAACTGAAATCGACCTACACCGACGCGCTGCCCGAATACGTCAATCCGCAGACACAGCGCGTGCACACGACCTATTCGCTCGCCGCGACGACGACGGGACGTCTGTCATCGAACGAACCGAACCTGCAGAACATTCCGGTGCGCAACGAAGAGGGCCGCAAGATCCGCAAGGCCTTCATCGCGACGCCGGGCCACAAGCTCGTCTCGGCCGACTATTCGCAGATCGAGCTGCGGCTGCTGGCCGAGATCGCCGACATCCCCGCGCTGAAGAATGCCTTCCGCGAGGGCCTCGACATTCACGCGATGACGGCATCCGAAATGTTCGGAGTACCGATCAAGGACATGCCGGCGGAAATCCGCCGCCGCGCCAAGGCGATCAACTTCGGCATCATCTACGGCATCTCGGCGTTCGGCCTCGCCAACCAGCTCGGCATTCCGCGTGAGGAAGCCTCCGCCTACATCAAGAAGTACTTCGAGCGCTTCCCCGGCATCCGCGCCTACATGGACCAGACTCGCGATTTCTGCCGCGAGCACGGCTATGTCGAGACGGTCTTCGGCCGCAAGTGTCACTATCCGGACATCAAGGCATCGAATCCGTCGATCCGCTCGTTCAACGAACGCGCCGCGATCAACGCGCGCCTGCAAGGCTCGGCCGCCGACATCATCCGCCGCGCGATGATCCGCATGGACGACGCGCTCGCGGCGAAGAAGCTGTCCGCGCAGATGCTGCTTCAGGTTCACGACGAACTGATCTTCGAAGTGCCGGACAACGAAGTCGAGAAGACCTTGCCGGTGGTGCAGAAGGTGATGGAGGAAGCGCCCTTCCCTGCCGTCATTCTCTCCGTACCGCTGCAAGTCGATGCACGCGCCGCCAAGAACTGGGACGAAGCGCACTAAACGAAGCGCACCAAACAAGGACACACCAAGATGGCCGATCTTTCGAACTTTCCGATCACGAAGCGCTGGC
>JBEIPX010000168.1:0-6616 GCA_040376815.1 Bradyrhizobiaceae bacterium | reverse complement strand
TCCGCAAAAGCAAATCGAAGCGATTACGATCGGTGCGGAAGATGATGCCGACCTCTGTCGGAGCGACATCATCGAAGCGGTCAATCGCGTCGACAGTGGTGATGGCGTCGCCATCCTGACCGACATGTTCGGCGGCACGCCGTCGAACCTGGCGATCTCGTGCATGAGCCGTCCCAAGGTGGAAGTGCTGGCCGGGATCAACCTTCCCATGCTGGTGAAGCTCGCCAAGGTCCGCGAGGAACGGCCGCTGCCGGAAGCGATCGCCGCCGCTCAGGAAGCCGGGCGCAAATACGTCACCATCGCCAGCCGCGTCCTCGCCGGAAAATAAAGATGTCTTCGCCGGACCCGTCTTCTTCGGCCTCCGGCGCGGTGACGCGCGAAATTCCCATCATCAACAAACGCGGCCTGCATGCGCGGGCGTCGGCGAAGTTCGTGCAGATGGTCGAGAAGTTCGATGCGGACGTAAAGGTCACGCGCAACGGCGAAACCGTCGGCGGCACCTCGATCATGGGGCTGATGATGCTGGCCGCCGGCATCGGCACGTCGATCACGGTTTCCGCCACCGGAAAGGATGCGCAGGAGGTAGTCGACGCGCTGACCACCCTGCTCGGCAACAAGTTCAACGAAGACGAGTAATCCGCCCTCGTCCCGCTCAGGATGCCGTGCGCACAAGATCGGCTGGCGAGATCAGCACGCCGAACTGCTCGCACCAGATCACCACGCTGCGGTAGTCGCCGAGGTTCACGCTGGCCGGAACAGGATAGCGCTGGCTGCCCTCGAACGCGCGCAAGCGGCCCAGGTCGATCCAGGTGGCCCGATCGACATCGCCCTCACTGCGCACGCCAGCCTTGGGCACGAGTAGCACATGGTATTTCGGCCCAGGCGCGACCTTGAAGTCGCTTTCGAGGAACACGGTACGCTCGTAGACGCTGACCTTGCCCTTGCCCCAATGGACAGGGTCTGTGGGATTGGCATGGATGAACGTGCCCGTCGCAACCAGCCGGGCACGGTCGGCTTCGGTCAGAATGTCGGCGGCAGGCGGCGGCGGAAAGAGATAGGGAAACGCGAAAATTCCCGCGGCGACGCCAAAGCCGGTGCCGAGCACGCCGCCCAGCAGAAATATCGCAACGCCTCGCCAGAACGGTTTCATAACCCGCTGCCCTTCTCGGAAGTCTCCACATTCCTGCAGGAGTTACGCCCGGCAACGGCCGATGTTTCTTCCTGCCGGATGCCAAGTTCGTGCTGATGGTCGAGAGGTTCGACGCCCTCTGCGGCAACACGTTCAACGAAAACGAATAACGACACTCCCCCTCTCCCCGCATGCGGAGAAGGTGAAGAACGGCCATTTCCTCCGATTGCGAACCCCTGCTCTCGCAGGCGCACCGCTTACAGCGCCTTGCGCAGGTTTGCGTCCAGCACCTTGAACATCACACTCGTTGTCTCGAGCTTGTCCTCGCGCGCCGCGCGGGCGTAGAGCGGGATGCGGCCCGCGACTTCGTATCCCAGCGACAGATACAGCGGCTCGGCCTTGTCGCCGGCGATGGTATCGAGCACCAGCACGGTGCGGCCCAGCCGCCGCGCGATCTGTTCGAGTTCGGCCATCAGCGCCCGACCGATGCCGCGCCGCTGGTAGCGCGGATACACCAGCACCTTCATGACGTCGGCGCGGTGCATCTGGTTCGGCATGGTGTCGATGTTGAGCTGGCCGGTGCCGACCACCTGGCCGTTGATTTTCGCGACCAGAACCACGCGTTTCCCGTCCGCCAGTGGCTGCCGGACGCTCTCGCGCCAGAAACGGCGGGCGGCATCCATGCTGAACGGCAGGATGAAGCCGACGCTGGCGCCATCGTGCACGCAGCCGTTCAGGACCGCCGCAAGCGCATCGACATGCTGATCCAGGGTGGGCGCATCGATCGCCTCGATCACAACCGGTGCGCTATTCACCGCGGCACCGTCACAAATTCCACCACTCCCAAACTCCCGCAATCGGCCAGCTTCCGCTGAGTTAGTTCCTCAACCGAGAAATACGTTCACACGATCAACTGTCAAGCGACGCTGGCGTGTGGCTCACCTGCGGCAACGGCCTGAATTGATTGCAATAAACCCCATCGGACGGGGGTTTCTCAGTTGCCGCCCCGTCGCACGGATGCTATCCCCCGGCTCACGCAGTGCCGCCGATTTGAAGCCCCTCCCAGCGCCAGCCGCGATTTCGGCGGAGGAGCTTCAAATCGAAAGCGGCCCTGCCATCATCAATTGATCGTGCTCCTTCGCTTCCGAAGTTCGCGCAAGAGGGGCCGAAACGTCTGACGAACTTCGGAAGCGGAGCACGATGACGACCCCCACCTCCAGGATTCGCAACTTCTCCATCGTCGCCCACATCGACCATGGAAAGTCGACGCTCGCCGACCGTCTGATCCAGATCACGGGCGGGATGACCGATCGCGAGATGGCGGGCAAGGAGCAGGTGCTCGACTCGATGGACATCGAGCGCGAGCGCGGCATCACCATCAAGGCGCAGACCGTGCGCCTGACCTACAAGGCCAAGGATGGCGAGACCTACATCCTCAACCTGATCGATACGCCGGGCCACGTCGACTTTGCCTACGAGGTCTCGCGCTCGCTCGCCGCCTGCGAAGGCTCGCTGCTGGTGGTCGACGCCTCGCAGGGCGTCGAGGCGCAAACGCTCGCCAACGTCTATCAGGCGATCGACAACCATCACGAGATCGTTCCGGTTCTGAACAAGATCGACCTGCCCGCGGCCGAACCCGACAAGGTGAAGCAGCAGATCGAGGACGTGATCGGCATCGACGCGTCCGATTCGGTGATGATCTCGGCCAAGACCGGCATCGGCATCGAGGAGGTGCTGGAAGCGATCGTGCATCGCCTGCCGCCGCCGAAGGGCGATGCGGACGCGCCGCTGAAGGCGCTGCTGGTCGACAGCTGGTACGACGTCTATCTCGGCGTCGTCGTGCTGGTGCGCATCGTCGACGGCGTCATGAAGAAGGGCCAGCGCGTGCGCATGCTCGGCACCGATGCGGCCTACGACGTCGAGCGCATCGGCTTCATCACGCCGAAGATGGTGCAGGTCGAGGAACTCGGCCCCGGCGAGATCGGCTTCATCACCGCATCGATCAAGGAAGTAGCCGACACGCGCGTCGGCGACACCATCACCGACGACAGGCGCCCGGTGACGACCATGCTGCCCGGCTTCCGCCCGGCGATCCCGGTCGTGTTCTGCGGCTTGTTTCCGGCGGACGCCGCCGACTTCGAGACGCTGCGCGGCGCAATGGGCAAGCTGCGCCTCAACGACGCGAGCTTCACCTTCGAGATGGAAACCTCTGCCGCGCTCGGCTTCGGCTTCCGCTGCGGCTTCCTCGGCCTCTTGCATCTCGAGATCATTCAGGAGCGCTTGAGCCGCGAGTTCGACCTCAACCTGATCGCGACCGCACCGAGCGTCATCTACAAGATGAAGCTCACCGACGGCACCGAGATCGAGATTCACAATCCAGTCGACATGCCGGACGTGGTGAAGATCGAGGAGATCGAGGAGCCGTGGATCGAGGCGACGATCCTCACGCCGGACGAATATCTCGGTTCGGTGCTGAAGCTGTGTCAGGACCGCCGCGGCAATCAGAAAGAGCTCACTTACGTCGGCGCGCGCGCGATGGTGAAGTACGACCTGCCGCTCAACGAAGTGGTGTTCGACTTCTACGACCGCCTGAAATCCGTGTCGAAGGGCTACGCCTCGTTCGACTATCACCTGACCGACTACAAGCCGGCCGATCTCGTGAAGATGCAGATCCTCGTCAACAACGAGCCGGTCGATGCGCTGTCGATGCTCGTGCATCGCACCCGCGCCGAAGGCCGCGGCCGCGCCATGGTCGAGAAGATGAAGGAGCTGATCCCGCCGCACATGTTCCAGATTCCGATCCAGGCGGCGATCGGCGGCAAGGTGATCGCCCGCGAAACCGTGCGCGCGCTGCGCAAGGACGTCACCGCCAAGTGCTACGGCGGCGACATCTCGCGCAAACGCAAACTTCTGGAGAAGCAGAAGGAAGGCAAGAAGAAGATGCGGCAGTTCGGCAAGGTCGACATCCCGCAGGAAGCTTTCATTGCCGCGCTCAAGGTGGATAGCTGAGCGAACGGCGCCGGCAACGCCTATAACGGCCCGACGATATAGCGCTGCAACGTCGGACCGATACTGCTGACGATCTGCTCGGGCTTCATGCTCACCACCGGTGGCAGCTTAAGCACGTACCGGCACAGCGCGATGCCCATCAGATGACTTGAGATCAGCCCCGCACGAACGCTCATCTCGCCACGATCCGAAATCTTTGCCAGCATCGGCAGCACCTGTGCGGCGAACATCTTGCGCATCTTCGCGGCCGCCTCGTCGTTGGTCGCTGACGCACGCAGCAGGATCGTCAGTCGCCCTCCGCTTGTCGGCCCCTCCCAAAGATCGAGGAAATGCCGGATCAGGGTATCTCCGAGCCGCGATAGTTCAGTCTGCGCCAGATTTGGCAGCCTGAGATCGAATTCGATAGCACGCGCGAACAGCACGTCCTTGCTGCCGAAATAACGGATCACCATCGCAGGATCGATGCTCGCGCGGGCGGCGATATCGCGCACGGTGGCTCGCTCATACCCGACTTCGGCAAACAGTCCCTGCGCGGCCGCCAGAATGGCCGCCGTCGTCCGCTCCGACTTTGACGTCTTGCTCTTATTATTTTGCATACCTGATAATGCCAACAAGCGTTGACAAATGCAAGAGCGTCCGGATATTAAGTCAACACTTGTTGACTTTCATCTTGACCTCTCATTTTTGGAGAAAACTCATGTTTCCGACTGATACTGACGTTCTGATTGTTGGTGCCGGACCGACCGGATTGGCGCTCGCGGCCGCCTTGCAGCAAGCCGGCGTACGCCATGTCATCATCGACAGGTTGAGTGAGGGCCAGAACACCTCGCGCGCCGCGGTCATTCATGCGCACACGCTCGAGGTCCTCGAGTCCATCGGCGTTGTTGGCAGGCTCGCGGCTCTGGGGCGCAAGCTCCCGGCTTTCTGCGTCCGCGACCGCGATCAGCGGCTTCTCAACCTGCCTTTCGACACACTCGACAGCCGCCACCCCTACTTGCTGATGCTGCCGCAAGATCGGACCGAAGCTGTCCTTGCCGCTCGCTTAGCCGAACTCGGCGGCGTGATCCAACGCGGCGCGACTGTTTCCACCATCGAGCAGACACAGGACTCAGTGACGGCAACCATCGAGACGTCGTCCGGCACAGCGACTATCCGCGCCCGCTACGCTGTCGGTGCGGATGGAATGCATAGCGCCGTCAGGAGCGCGGCCGGCATCGATTTCGAAGGCGAGGCTTACCCGGAATCGTTCGTGCTCGCGGATGTTCATATGGACTGGCCGGTCGGTGACAACGAAGTCTCTCTCTTTTTCTCGGAGGCGGGTCTCGCCGTTGTCGCTCCGTTGCCTGACGGGTCGTATCGCATTGTCGCCACCCTGGCGAACGCACCGGAGAAGCCCGGCGTAGCCGACATTCAGGCGATACTCGACGCCCGTGGCCCGACCGATAAGCCGACAACGGTCAAGGACGTCGTCTGGAGTTCGCGTTTCCGCGTCCATCATCGGCTTGCGCACTCGTATCGTAACGGCCGGCTGTTCATCGTCGGCGATGCGGCACACGTTCACAGCCCGGCAGGCGGTCAGGGCATGAACTGCGGCCTCGTCGACGCATGCGTCCTGGGGCAACTGCTGTCGGATGTCGTGACCGGTCGGCGGCCTGAGACGGCATTGGATTCCTACGAACATCTGCGGCGGCCGGCGGCCTCGCAGGTTCTGGGCCTTGCCGGCCGCTTGACCACGCTTGCAACCATGAACGGCGGTTTGAAGCGCGCCGTGCGTAACACGGTGTTCCGGATCATCGATCGCATTGGACCCGTCAAGCAACGGCTGATCCAGAACCTGTCCGGGCTTGCACGCAGGAAGTCCGCAGCGTTGCCTCCGGCTGCAATCAGCCAGCCGCACCTGACGCGCACGGCGGATCGCAACGCCATCGATGGCGCATTACGCCGGGCCGCTTGATGTGAAGTCCTGTTATGCCGCCTCGTGTTCGATATGCGGGGCGGCACGACGCAGCAGCCTCACCTCTCCCCCACGAACTGCAACACGATCTCGCGCTGATGCGCCCGGGCGCGATGTTCGATCAGGTAGATCGCCTGCCAGGTACCCAGCGCCATCTCGCCGTCGATCACCGGAATCTGCAGGCTGCATGACGTCAGCATCGTCTTGATGTGTGCCGGCATGTCGTCGGGCCCTTCGGCCTTATGCCACCAGCCCGCGCCTTCGGGCGCTAGTTTCTTCAGCGCCGATATCAGGTCTTTCAGAACGTCCGGATCGGCGTTCTCCTGAATCGTCAGCGATGCGGAGGTATGCCGGATAAACACCGTCAGGCTGCCGTGCACAGCCCGCGTCTCCTCGACAAACGCCCGAACGTGACCGGTGATGTCGATCAGGCTCTCGCCCGGCGTCTTGATGGAGATGATCGACGTGGTGACGCTGACGTTCCGGCTGACGTTTGACGGCATGCAGGTGGCTCCGATTCACGC
>JBEIPX010000467.1:0-2748 GCA_040376815.1 Bradyrhizobiaceae bacterium | reverse complement strand
CGCGCCCGGCCTCATCGCGCGCGCCCGCCTTGCGGTGATAATCGAAATCCGAGATCGCGGCCTGCCGCATGAAAATCTCGCCGATCTCGTTGACGCCGCAGGTCTCGCCGTTCGGGCTGAAAATCCTGACGACGCCGCCTTCGATGGCGCGGCCCACGGTGCCGGGCTTGGCCAGCGCTTCGGCTGCGGAGTGCCAGATCGGAATACCGGTTTCAGTGGACCCGAAATACTCGTTAATGACCGGACCCCACCAGTCGATCATCGCTGTCTTGAGATGCACGGGACACGGCGCCGCGCCGTGCACGACGAAACGAAGCGAGGAGAGATCGTACTTTTGCTTGATGTCGTCCGGCAGCCGTAGCAACCGCACGAACATTGTCGGCACCATGTGCATGTGAGTGACGCCATGCTTTTCGATCAGGCCGAGCAGATCCTCCGGATCGAAGCGCGGCTCGAGCACGATAGTGCAGCCGTGATTGAAGGCGCGCATGCCGTAGGAATTCGGCGCGGAGTGATACATCGGGCCATTCATGAGAATGACCTGGTTGTCGTTCGGCTTCGTGCCGTAAGTGATCTCGCCGACGCGATCGGCGGCCGCGGCCTGCTCCGGCGACAATGGTTTTCGGCGAACGCCCTTCGGCTTTCCCGTCGTACCCGACGTGTAGAACATCGGCGATGTCCGTCCCGGTGAGCTCCGCGACGGTTCATGGCTGTCACGCCAGGCGTCCCAGCCGGTCGCGTCCGCAGGAACCGAAGATTCCCCAACGGAGACGTTGAAAGCAGCCGCGATCTCCGGCGGCGTTTTAACGACAAAGAGCTGCACATCGGCGGGCAGGTTGGCTTCGATCTGCGGCAGCAAATCCGCGTGACATACGAGAACTTTCGCGCCGCTGTCGGCGAGGATGTAGGCAACCTCCTCGCCTTTCAGGTGCCAGTTTATTGGAACGATCGGCGAGCCGATCGCTGAAGCTGCGCCGGAGACTTCGAAAAACGCGAAGTCATTGCGCAGCATCGCCGCAATCGGCGAACCGTCAGCAAGGGTGAGCGCGCGGAAACCCGCGGCTGCACGTGCGATCCGGCTTTGAATCTCCGGATAGGAAATCCGCCGCTCACCACTGATGATCATGCTTTATTGCCCGCTCTCTCGATCGTCCATCAGCTCGCTGATTCCGATCCAGCTCTTGCCATTGAAGCGGCGCAGCATCAACTGCTGGAACGGCAGATAGTCATCCGGCCCTGTGTTGACTGAGACGCCGGGCAGCAGCAGCGGAACCGTAACGTTGCGAAGCGAAGCCGCCTGTTTCTTGATGTTCTCACTGCTGAAGTCGTTGCCGCAGGCCTTCAGCACTGCGAGCATGAGGTTGGCGTACATGTAGCCGGCCGCGTAGTTGCTGTTGCGAGTATCGATGCCCGGCATGTACTGCTTCATGAACGCGTAAAAGTCCTTGACGTCCTGGTGGTTTGCCCACTGCTCGTCGAACACATCCTTCTGATAGTTGGAAGTGACGAGGCCGATCGCATTCTCCAGACCGGCCGGCTCGAGGAACGTAATCGATGACGCTGACGTCGGAACATACGTGACGTCCGGTTTCCAGCCGATTTCGGCCAACCCCTTGATCATCTGCGAGGTGAACTTTCCGAGCGTCACGCCATACAGCACGTCGGCGCCCGAGCCCTTCAGCAATGCAAGCTGCGAGCTGATGGTCGGCGCGCTGGTCTCGTAGTTCGCCTCGGCCACGATCATCGACGCAGCCTTGGCGCCCAGCGCACGCTTGAAGCCGGCGACATAATCGCGTCCGAAGTCGTCGTTCTGCGAGAGAATGGCGATCTTCGCGTTGGGCTTGGTCTGGAGGATGTGCTTGGCGTAAACGACGCCCTCGGTTTCATACGCGGCCATCCCCGGCATGGTGTACGGGAAGCCCTTCGGATCAGCCCACTTCGTGGCGCCGCTCAGCACGAAAAGCTGCGGCACCTTCTTGGTGTTCAGATAGCGATGCACCGCGTTGTTGGTTACCGTGCCGAGCGAGCCGAACATCACCGCGACTTCGTCCTGCTCGACCAGCTTACGCGTATGCTCGACGGTTTTCGGCGGCGCATAGGCGTCATCCAGACTCAGAAACTTGATCTGACGGCCGTTCACACCGCCCTCGGCATTCACCTTGTTGAAGAACGCTTCCTGAACCCGGCCGATCGCACCGAAGCCGGACAAGGGGCCGCTGTACGGCAGTGTTTGCCCGATCCGGATTTCTTTCTTACTATCGGCGGCCGCCCCCGTCGCGAATACCGCGGCCGAAGTCAGAACCACAAGCGCATGGCTTATTATATTCCTCATCGCGTGTTCCCTCCGTTGAATTTTGACGTTTCTGGTTTTTCTTGTGTGGATCAGGCACTGGCGCACTGAGCGAAGTCGCTGCGCGCGAGGTTGTATTCGTCACGTAGCCGCTGAACGAGCTCAGCGACCGGCGGTGCATCGACAATCTGGCCGATGCCCTGACCCGAACCCCAGATGTCGCGCCAGGCTTTCACCTTCATGTTGCCACCCGAGCCGAAGTTCATCTTCGACTTGTCGGCAATCGGAAGGTTGTTGGGATCGAGGCCGGCCGCTTCTATCGACGGGCCGAGGTAGTTGCCGTGAACGCCGGTGAACAGGTTCGAGTAGACGATGTCATGCGCCGCATGCTCGACCAGCGCGCGCTTGTAGGCTGAATCGGCGTTGGCTTCTTCCGTCGCGATGAAGCGCGTGCCCAT
>JBEIPX010000129.1:0-7777 GCA_040376815.1 Bradyrhizobiaceae bacterium | reverse complement strand
CCGCCGCCGGTGATGTGGGCAAGGCCCTTCACGGCGCCGGTTTCGCGGATCGCGCGCAGGCACGACTTCACGTAGAGCCGTGTCGGCGTCAGCAGCGCGCCGCCGAGCGTCATCACCGGCGCGAACGGCGCCTGCGCATCGAAGCCGAGGCCTGTGTGCTCGACGTTCTTGCGAACCAGCGAGAAACCGTTCGAGTGGACGCCGGATGAGGCGAGGCCGATCACCGCATCGCCCGCCGCAATATCGGGCCGCGGCAACAAGGTGCCGCGCTCGGCTGCGCCGACGGCAAAGCCCGCCAGATCGTAGTCGCCGTCCTTGTAAAGGCCCGGCATCTCCGCGGTCTCGCCTCCGATCAGCGCACATCCGGATTCGCGGCAGCCCTCGGCGACACCGGCGACGATCGCGGCGGTTGCGTCCGGATCGAGCTTGCCGCAGGCGAAGTAGTCGAGAAAGAACAGCGGCTCCGCACCCTGCACGACCAGATCGTTGACCGACATGGCGACGAGATCGATGCCGATGCCCGCATGCAAGCCGGTTTCGATGGCGATCTTCACTTTGGTTCCGACACCGTCGGTTGCGGCCACGAGCACCGGATCCTTGAAGCCGGCGGCCTTCAGATCGAACAGTCCGCCGAAGCCGCCGATTTCGGCGTCCGCTCCCGGACGGGCGGTGGCGCGAACCATCGGCTTGATCAGGTCGACCAGCCGGTTGCCAGCGTCGATATCCACGCCCGCGTCTGAATAGGAAAGGCCGTTTTTGGGGTGCGTCATGCCACTTCCAGGAGCTTTACGCGGTGGTTACGTCGGAATTTGACGCCGCGCAATGCCTCGCCACCGATGCGCACATGTACTATTTAGAGGCGGGGGCAACGAGAGCAGAAAGCCCAATGCCGGGGGCCTGGAACGTCGCGTGAATATCCCGAACATCATCACACTTGGCCGAATCCTGCTGGTGCCGGTCATCGTCTGGGCGATTGCGTCAAACCAGATGACGATCGCGTTCGCCGTGTTTCTGGTGGCAGGCGTCAGCGACGCCGTCGACGGGTTTCTCGCCAAGCGCTTCAACATGGCGAGCGAGCTCGGTGCGCTGCTCGATCCGGTCGCCGACAAAGCGTTGCTGGTTTCGATCTATGTCGCGCTCGGCATCTGGGGCGCGGTCCCGCGCTGGATCGTCATTCTCGTCGTCTCGCGCGACCTCATGATTGTCGGCGCCGTGATCATCTCGTGGCTGTTCGGCAAGCCGATCCCGATGAAGCCGCTCATGGTGTCGAAGCTCAACACCGTGGCGCAGGTCGCGTTCGCGGCGCTGATCCTCGCCGCGCTCGGCTTCGGTCTGTCGCCGGAACCGTTCGACGTGATCCTGATGGCATGCGTCACCGTGTTGACGCTGCTTTCCGTCTCGCTCTATCTCGTCGAGTGGGTCCGGCACATGAGCACGATAGAGTCGATCTACTAGGAGTAGCTTGTGGCCGTCGGCACGCAACCTCGTCAGCTTGCATTGGCTCTGCCGCACGCGGAAAGCCTGACGCGCGACGACTTTCTCGAAGGGCCCGGAAATGCGGCCGCGCTCGCGCTGATCGATCGCTGGCCGGATTGGCCCAATCGCGTGATGTGGCTCGCGGGCCCGGAGGGGTGCGGCAAGAGTCATCTCGCGACAATCTGGGCCGAACGGGCAGGCGCCCGCGTGATTTCGGCGCAGGCGCTGACGCCCGATCTCGTGCCATTGGCTCTCGCAACTGGCGCGCTGGTGGTTGAAGACATCGATCGCGGCGAGCGTAACGAGCCCGCGCTGTTTCATCTGATGAATCTCGCGCAGCAGGACGATGCCGATCTGTTGATAACGTCGCGAACGGCGCCGTCAGCGATGCCCTTTGTGCTGCGTGACCTGATTTCGCGGCTGCGCGCGGTTCCGGTAATCGATATGTCGCCGCCGGATGACGCGTTGCTGCGGGCCCTGATCGTCAAACTATGCGCCGACCGGCAGATGGTGGTGGACGAGAGCCTGGTCAGCTATCTCGCGACGCGGATCGAGCGGACGTTCGCGGCTGCGAAGCACGCCGTCGACCTTCTGGACCGGGAGGGGTTGCGGCTAGGTCGTCCTGTCACACGGGCACTGGCCACGGAACTGCTGCGGCACGCTGCGCCTTGACCCTGCGGCCGCCGGGTCCATCATGTCATAGAACTGTCATCGGACCCGACCAAGGTGGCCGGAAACCGGCCGGGGGCGGCCGTTGCTGTTCTCTTTCAACACGGATCGACGACCTATGGAATCCGCGCAAGCTGTTGTAGTAAATCAAGAAAATGCGGAAGCCCCGGCCGTTCCATCGATTTCCGCCAGCCCGGAGCGGTTCATCAATCGGGAACTCTCCTGGCTGCATTTCAATCGCCGGGTGCTGGAGGAGTCGGTCAATCCGGGTCATCCGGCGCTTGAGCGGGTTCGTTTTCTCTCGATTTCGGCCAATAACCTTGATGAGTTCTTCATGGTCCGCGTCGCGGGCCTCAAGGCCCAGCTCCGCGAAGGCATCGTCGAGCGCAGCCCCGACGGCCTGACGCCGGCCGAGCAGCTTGCCCGCATCAACGAAACCGTCTCCACGCTTGCCGCCGACCAGCAAACCATCTGGCGCGACCTGCGCGTGATCCTGGCGGACCATGGCATCGTGCTGGTCGACGGCAAGGATGTCTCGAAAGCCCAGACCGCGTGGATCGAAGAGCACTTCCTGCACAACATCTTTCCGCTGCTGACGCCGCTGGCGATCGATCCGGCGCATCCGTTCCCGTTCATTCCGAGCCTCGGCTTCACCATCGCGCTGCATCTGATGCGCACGAGCGATGGCAAGCCGATGAACGCGCTGATCCGCATGCCGAGCAAGATCGATCGCTTCATCCGGTTGCCCTCCGGCAAGGACGACGCGGTGCGGCTGATCACGCTCGAACAGGCGACCGGCCTGTTCATTGGCCGCCTGTTCCCCGGCTACGTGGTGAAGGGGCAGGGCGCATTCCGCATCATCCGTGACTCCGAACTCGAAATCGAGGAAGAGGCGGAAGATCTGGTGCGGGTTTTCGAGACGGCATTGAAACGCCGCCGCCGCGGTTCGGTGATCCGCCTCGAAATCGAGGCGACCATGCCGGAAGAGCTGCGCGCATTCGTGAAGACGGCGCTCTCGACGACGGACGACGACGTGCTTCTGGTCGATGGCGTGCTGGCGATGAACGAGCTGTCGCAACTGACGCGGCTCGACCGGCCCGATCTCGAATTCACGCCCTATGTGCCGCGCCATCCCGAGCGGGTGCGCGACTATGGCGGCGATATCTTCGCGGCGATCCGCTCGAAGGACCTCGTCGTGCATCACCCATACGAGTCTTTCGACGTCGTCGTGCAGTTCCTGCAACAGGCGGCGCGTGATCCGGACGTGGTCGCGATCAAGCAGACGCTCTATCGCACCTCGAACAATTCGCCGATCGTGCGCGCGCTTGCGGAAGCGGCGGAGGCCGGCAAGTCCGTGACCGCGCTGGTCGAATTGAAGGCGCGTTTCGACGAGGAAGCCAACATCCGCTGGGCGCGTGACCTCGAACGCGCCGGCGTGCAGGTGGTCTACGGTTTCATCGAACTGAAGACGCACGCCAAGCTGTCGCTCGTGGTGCGGCGCGAGGGCGGCAATCTCACCACCTACGTGCATACCGGCACCGGCAACTATCATCCGGTCACCGCGCGCATTTACACCGACCTGTCATACTTCACGTCCGATCCGGTGATCGGTCGCGATGCGGCGCGGGTGTTCAACTACATCACCGGCTATGCCGTGCCGAGCGATATCGAGAAGATGGCGGTGTCGCCCATCACCTTGCGCAAGCGGATGCTCGAACACATTCGCGGCGAGACCAACTACGTCAAGCACGGCAAGCCGGGCGCAATCTGGCTGAAGATGAATTCGCTGGTCGATCCCGATATCATCGACGCGCTTTACGAAGCATCGCAGGCGGGGGTTTCGATCGATCTCGTGGTGCGCGGAATCTGCTGCTTGCGGCCGGGAGTTCCCGGACTGTCCGACAACATTCGCGTCAAATCCATCATCGGCCGTTTTCTTGAGCACGGCCGAATCTACTGCTTCGGAATGGGGCACGGCCTGCCGAGTGCAAAAGCGGCTGTGTATATCTCGTCCGCCGACATGATGCCGCGGAACCTCGACCGGCGCGTCGAGGTGCTGTGCCCGCTGCAAAATCCCACGGTGCATCAGCAGGTTCTCGAACAGATCATGGTCGCGAATCTGAAGGACAACGAGCAGAGCTGGCAGTTGTTGCCGGACGGGTCGTCTACGCGTATGAAGGCCGCGAAGGGCGACGAACCTTTCAATCTGCATAACTACTTTATGACGAATCCAAGTCTGTCAGGCCGTGGAAAGTCGCTTAAGGAATCTTCGCCGCGTCGTCTTACGCGCCGTTCGGAGCGTCAGCCGCAGCCAGGCTAGGCTCGTCCCGGCGCGTGCGCCCGCGCGCCGTATCGCCAAGAACGCGTCGAACAAGAGCGCGGCGAACGAGAGCGTTGCCGTTATCGACATCGGTTCGAACTCCGTGCGCCTTGTCGTCTACGAGGCGATGACGCGCAACCTATCGCCGATCTTCAACGAAAAGACGCTGTGCGGCCTCGGCCGCGAGGTGCAGACCACGGGGTTGCTTGCTCCCGATGCGGTCGCCAAGGCGCTCGTGGCGCTGCGCCGTTTCCGCGCCATCTGCCGCGTCGTCAAGGTCGGGCAAGTTTATGCGGTGGCCACCGCAGCTTGCCGCGACGCCAGGAACGGTCCCGAATTCATCGCGCAGGCCGAACGCATCTGCGGCGCGCCGATCGAAATCCTGTCAGGCGCGCGCGAGGCGAAGCTGTCGGCGCTCGGCGTCATCGCCGGCATTCATCAGGCCGACGGCATCGTCGGCGATCTCGGCGGCGGTTCGCTCGAGCTGATCGACATTCGCGGCCATCGCATCAGCAAGGGCACGACCCTGCCACTCGGCGGCCTGGCACTGCAGGACCTGTCGCAGAAGTCGCTGAAGCGCGCCGAACGCATCGTCGGTGAGGATCTGTCGGAACTGCCGCAGCTGAAGGCGGGCCGCGGCCGCAATTTCTACGCCGTCGGCGGTACGTGGCGTGCGCTGGCGCGCATTCATATCATTCAGAGCGGCTATCCGCTGCGGGTGATGCACGGCTACACCATTCCGGCCGATGCGGCGCTCGATTTCGTGCGCCGGCTGCGGAGGCTTGCCGCCAACAATATGCTCGCGGACATCGAGACGGTCGCCGATGCGCGACGCCCGCTGCTCACCTACGCGGCGCTGGTGATGGAATACATCATCCGCGTTGCGAAGCCGAAGGCGATCGTGTTCTCGACCTACGGCGTGCGCGAGGGGCTGCTGTACGAGATGCTGCCCGCCGACGAGCGGGCGGAGGACGGCCTGATTGCGGCGGCCGGCACGCTGAACGATCTGCGCTCGCGCGATCCGCGCCATGCCGACGATCTGATCGAGTGGAGCTCGCGCTTCATCCGTGTCGCCGGCTTGAGGGAAACGCCGGAGGACCGGCGGCTGCGGCATGCCGCGTGCCTGTTGTCGGATATCGGCTGGCGTGCCCATCCGGACTATCGCGGCGAGCAGACCTTGAGCTTCATCACCAACGGCCACTTCGGCGCCATCAGCCATGAAGGACGGGCGTTCCTCGCGCTCGCCATCTACTACCGTTATGCCGGCCTCAGCGCGGAGAACGAAGCGCCGGAGGAGGTTCGCGAGCTGCTGCCGCCGGCGATGGTCGAACGGGCGCGCGTGCTCGGAGCCTTGTTCCGTGTGGCGCATCTGATCTCGGCGGCGCGTGGTGGTGTGCTGCCGTCGACGCATTTCCGCAGCAGAGGACGCAAGATCACGCTGGTGTTCGAGCCGAAGATTGCCGATCTCGCAGCCGATCGCATCGGCAACCGGTTCAAGCAGCTCGCCAAGATGGTCGGACGGTCGTCGGCGATTCTGAAGCGCTGAGTCTCGCAATCACGCGATTAGCCTTCGCTGCGATCCACCCGCACCACGCGGCCTTTCTCGATCGCAAGCGCGAGCTGGCCACGTTTCAGCGCGAGTGCCGCTTCGCCGAACAACTCCCGCCGCCAGCCGTGCAACGCGCCGACCTCGGCCTCGTCGCTGACGGCGATCTGCTCGAGGTCGTCGACGGTCGCGATGACCTTGGAGGCGACGCCGTGCTTCTCCGAGGTCATGCGCAGCAGAACCTTCAGCAGCTCGACGGTCGCCGAGCCGTTGGCTGAGCCGCGCGGCTTCTCCAGTTTCGGCAGGTCCTGCGGATCGCGCGCAATGCCGCGCTGGACGGCCGCGACGATGTCCTGACCCCATTTCGATTTCTCGAAGCCTTTCGGGATCGAACGCAGATGCGCGAGCTTCTCGATCGTCGCCGGCGCGTGGGTAGCGATATCGCCGATGGCGTCGTCCTTCAGGATGCGGCCGCGCGGAACGTCGCGGCTTTGCGCTTCGGCCTCGCGCCAGGCTGCGACTTCCATCAGGACCGCGAGCTCTTTCGGTTTGCGCACGCGCGTTTTCAAACGCTCCCAGGCGCGTTCGGGATGAAAATCGTAGGTTTGCGGCGAGGTGAGGACTTCCATCTCCTCGCTGACCCAGTCGCTGCGGCCGCGCTTCTTCAAATCCGCGTCGAGCGCTGCGAAGACATCGCGCAGGTAGGTGACGTCGGCGAGCGCGTAGTTTGCCTGGTCCTCGGTCAGCGGCCGGCGCGACCAGTCGGTGAAGCGATGGGTCTTGTCGGGGCGATGTCCCGTGATTCGCTCCACCAGCGCGTCGTAAGCGATGCTGTCGCCGTAGCCGAGCACCATGGCCGCGACCTGGGTGTCGAATACCGGGTGCGGGACGATTCCGGCACGATGGAAGATGATTTCGATGTCCTGGCGCGCGGCGTGAAACACCTTCAGCACGCTCTCGTTGGCCATCAGGTCGAAGAACGGCTTCAGGTCGATGCCTTCGGCGAGCGCGTCAATCACGACCGCATCCTCGGCGCTGGCCAGCTGAATGACGCACAGCAGGGGGTAATAGGTGGTCTCGCGCAGAAACTCAGTGTCGACAGTAATCACACTGTGTTTGGCGAGGCGGTCGCAGACGGCGGTCAGCGCCCCGGTCGTTGTGATCAATTCCATGCGGGGCTTATTAAGCGCAGCCGCGGAATTTATCCATTCGAAATTGATGGGCTTGGGGATTTGGTACGCAACTCCTGCGCCGGGCCAAGCCCCTCGAATTTTATACATGCCCCCATGAACCCGATGTTCCGGCAAGGCTACGAAGGGGTATCGCATTGCGAAACAGAACGCGGAGCACCTTTTTCATGCGCCGACAGGCATTCATCGTACTTTGGCTGACTGCCATTATTGCCGGCCTGGGCGCCGGTTCCGCCTTCGCCAACTCGCTCGCGCCGACTCAGGCGCGCATCTCGATTCCGACGCCGGTGCAGGCGTTGCGTCCAGTTGATATCAGCATCAAGCCGCACCTTTATACGCTCGACGCGCGCCCGCGCTGCGAAACCGATCAGAAGCGGATCAAGCGTGGCACCGTCGCGCGCGACCGCGCGTGCCAGTTTGAGTAAACCGCTTGTGCAGGTGCGTGGAGTTACAGCTTCCGTGCATCATTGATGTTGCAAAGATGAACGCGCTCGCGTTCATTGCGCCATATCTCGCAGGTAGGCTCAATGATCGAAGCTCTCGACCACGCCGTCGTTCTTGTCCGCGATTTCGATG
>JBEIPX010000393.1:0-3446 GCA_040376815.1 Bradyrhizobiaceae bacterium | reverse complement strand
GCCGAGGACGCCAAACAGCGGCGTCATGAACGTGAATGCCGATAGTTTATTCGCAGAATAGGATTTTATCAGGGCAAACCAGATCAGGAAGGTCGTGCCGACAACCCAGAAAGTTTGATAAATCAATGACATAAGCGGGATCGCGCTCGGCCATCCCGTCATCGTCTCGCCAAACAGCAGCGCACCCAGCCCGAGCATCGGCGCCGACACAGCCAATTGATAAGCCAGCATTTTTTCGGCCGGGGCCTGCAGGAGCCGGGAGGCCTTGATCACCAGCGTGGTGGCGCCCCAGATCGCGCCTGCGAGCAGCAGCATGACGTCGCCGAGCAGCGTTTTTGCGTCAGCGGCGGGCTGCGGCACGCCCATGGCAAGGGCGAGACCCAGGAACGACAGCCCGAGCCCCGTCCATTGCAGGCCGCTCAGCCGCTCGCCCCACAGGAACCGCGAGCCGAGCGCGACCACAAACGGGGCGGCATAGAGGAACACAACCGCGCGCGACGCGCTGGTCAATTGCAGGCCGGGATAGATCAGCACGAATTCGGCGCCGAACAGCAGGCCGGCGAGAAGTCCCGACCACAGCGTGCCGTCGCGCTCGAACATCTTCACGCCGCGAATGCGCGCCGCCAGCAACACCACCAGCAGTCCGCCGACCGAACGGATCGTCGCCTGCAGGAACGGCGGGATCTCGGGCAACGCCAGCTTCACCGCGACCTGGTTGAAACCCCAGCTCATGCACAACATCAGAACGAGCGCGATCGCGACCGCGCCAAGCGGCCGCCCGGCAGGCGAAATCGTCGTTGTTGTGGAGGTCATTCGCCCTCGTGAACCGGCTTTAACGCCGTGTTTCTTTTGCGAGCCGTCAGAACGACGGCCTCGTCCTGAGGAGCCCGCGCAGCGGGCGTCTCGAAGGACCTGTAGCAGCTTTCCGCTCATCCTTCGAGACGCCGTTTCTGACGAAACGGCTCCTCAGGATGAGGTCATCGTCTTCTAGTTCGCAGGCTTGCAGTGGCTACAGGTGCCGGTGATCTCGACCACCGACATCTTGGGAGAGAATCCGGTGCCGCGCGCGGCATCGTTGAGGCTCTTGGCGACCGGCGCGGCCGGCACCTCGCCGACCGAACCGCACTGATCGCAGATCAGGAAGGCAACCATCGCCGTGTCGTCGTGATCGTGCGCGCAGGCGAGGAAAGCGTTGCGGCTTTCGATGCGATGCACGAGGCCGTTCTCCATCAGGAAGTCGAGCGCGCGATAGACGGTGATCGGCGCGGGCCGTGAAATCAGTTTCGCCAGTTCGTCGATGATCTCGTAGGCGCCGAGCGGCCGATGGCTCGCGAGCAGCGCGCTCAAGACCTGACGGCGGATCGGCGTGAAGCGCTGGCCGCGGCTCTGGCAAACCGTTTCCGCATGGCGCAGCGCATCCTCTGCGCAGCGGTCATGATCGTGGCCGGGGGCCGGAAAGGCGGGCTTGGCATGGGTCATGGGCCTGTATGTAGCGTATGCGGGCCGATTCCGCCATGTGACCGGCAACTCGTCCAAAAGCGCAATCGCTCCCCTCGTCGTTGCCGGGCTTGACCCAGCAATCCAACTTTCAGAGAACCATCCGGCAAGAAGCTGGATCACCGGGTCAAGCCCGGTGATGACGATAGAGTATGCCGCCGCCCCGCTATCAAATCGCGATCTTCGATCTCGACGGCACGCTGTCGGACAGCCTGCCGTGGTTTCGCGGCGTCATGAACTCGCTCGCGGATCGTCATCGCTTCAAACGCATCGACGACGATGAAATCGAGACCCTGCGTGGAAAATCTCCGCGCGCACTGATGGCACACCTGAACGTGTCGACGTGGCGGCTGCCGTTCATCGTGCGCGACGCTCGCAAGCGCAAGACCGCCAGTCTTGGAGTTATCCCGCTGTTTCCCGGCGTCGATCACATGCTCGGCGAACTCGCCGCATCGGGAATCGCAATTGCGATGGTCAGCACGGATTCGGAGGCGAACACCCGCATCTGCCTCGGCGACAGCGTGCGGCACATCTCACAGTTCGCTTGCGGCGCGTCGATGTTCGGCAAGGCCCGCAATTTTCGCGCTGTGCTGAAGCGCGCCGGTTTGCCGGCATCGCGAGCCATCTGCATCGGCGATGAACTGCGCGACGGCGAGGCCGCGCGAAAGGCCGGCATCGACTTCGGCGCAGTCACATGGGGCTATGCAACACGCGACGCACTGGCGGCTCTATCGCCGGCGCTCATCTTCGATCGCGTCGAGGATATTTCCCGGCTGATGCTGGCGCAAAAATAGCCGCGCCGATCCTACACATCAAAAAACACTGTTTCCTTGTCGCCTTGAAGATGCACGTCGAAGCGATAGGCGTTGCCCTGCTTCTTGGCGATCAGGGTATTGCGGCGATCCGCCGGCACCAGCGCCAGCACCGGATCGCTCGCGTTCGCTGCCTCACCATCGAAATAGATGCGGCTATAGCTTTGCTGCGTCATGCCGCGCGCATAGACCGCGAGCAGGATGTGCGGCGCCTGCGGCTTGCCGTCCGGATCGGCGACCTGCCCCGGCTTCACGGTGTCGAACGCAAACGCACCGTTCGCGTCGGTGCCGGTGCGGCCGAAGCCACGGAACGCCGTGTTCGGCAAGGCGCGTTGCGTCTGATCCGCGAACCTGCCCTGCGCGTCCGCCTGCCAGATTTCCAGCATGCTGTCGTTGATCGGGTTGCCGTCGCCATCGAACACCTGACCCTCGATGCGGATGCGCTCGCCGACCGCATCGGGCGTGACGAGGTTGTTGCTGAACGCATCGTTCCATTGATACGCCGTGCCGGGCGTCAGGCCGTACTTGAAGTAAGGCCCGACCGTCTGCGACGGCGTGATGGTCGAAAGCTTCCCGTTTGCCATCACGTATACTTTCTTGACGCGTTTTCTTCACGCGAACCGGTACCCACTTCGCTCGAAAACGCTATGCGCATTACTTCGTCTCCATCGGCGTCGCCTCGCGGCCGCGCAGCACGATGTCGAAGCGGTAGCACAGCGCCCAGTCGGGCTTGGTGTTGTCGAGATCGAAGCTCGACACCATGCGCGCCCGCACGCGCTCGTCCGGAATCGAGTTGTAGATCGGATCGAATGCGAACAGCGGATCGCCCGGAAAATACATCTGCGTCACCAGACGCGAGATGAACGAATGGCCGAACACCGAGAAATGGATGTGCGCCGGCCGCCAGGCGTTGGGGTGGTTACCCCAGGGATACGCACCGGGCTTGATGGTGACGAAACGGAAGTAGCCCTTGTCGTCGGTCTTGCAACGCCCCGCGCCGGTGAAGTTCGGATCGAGCGGCGCCGGATGCTGATCGACCGCATGAATGTAGCGGCCGCAGGCATTGGCCTGCCACACCTCGACGAGCGTATTGGCGACGCCGCGCCCGTCCTCATCCTTGACGTGACCATGGACGAT